>NZ_JBSGFD010000251.1:0-10367 GCF_053603215.1 Kitasatospora sp. NPDC004240
GGGTCCGGCCCGCCCGGCGGGGCACGCGGTCCGGCCGCCGCGGGCGGCCCCGCCCGTACGGACCGCTCCGACGGGGCCGGGCCGCGAGCGCGGCGGCGGGCGCGGCCCCGGGGCGGGCCGCCGCCGCAGCCGGTGGCCCTGGCGCTGGTCGCCGACGCGGCCGCGCACCTGCGCCTGGAGCGGTACGGGCTGCTCGGCGGCGCCGGGTACCGTGCCTACCTGAGGCGGACGGAGACCCGGCTCGCGGCGATGCGCGGGCTCGGCATCGAGATCCACCTCAGGGTGCTCGAACCGGCCGACTACGAGGACTACTGCGAGGCCCTCGGCCTGGACCCGGGCAGCGCGGCCGCCCGGGTCGCGTACGCCGCCGACCCCGAGCTGGCCGGGGAGCCGTTCGTCTACGCGGGGGAGCGGCTGACCGAGCTGCTCCCGGTGCTGGCCGACGACCACCGCGCCCGGGTGCGGATGTCGATCGGCTGCGCGGCGCTGCTGGACGCACTCGGGGACGGCCCCGAGGTGCCCGCGCGGATCGCGGAGCTGATGCGGTACGTGGCCGGTGTCCACCTGGCGCTGGCCGAGGGCGCCGGGCCCGGCCGGCACCTGCTGACGCTGCGCTGCCACGGGCCGGAGCACGGCGAGCGGCTGGGTGCGGTGGCGGGCCTGACCGTCGGGGCCGGGGGTGAGGTCCTCGCGGACGGGCGGGACACCGAGGCGTTCTGCGTCACCCTGGCGGCCGGTGTCGCGGCGCGCGGTGAGGGGGCGCTGCTGCTGTACGGCGACGCCGGCGGCCGTGGCGACCCGGGCCTGTCGTCGGGCCCGCCGCCGGACCTGGCATCGGCCGGGGCGCCGGGAGGCCCGCCGGACGGCTCGTCGGAGGTGGTGCCGGGGCCGCCGCCCGGTCGGCCGGTCCGCGGCTGGGCGTTGGAGGCCGGGCGACTGCGGCCGATGGCGCTCCGCGAGGTGGCGCGGGCGCTGGCGGCCGACACCGGGTGCGGGGTGCCCGTGCCGCCGGACGCGGCGGCGCTCCCGGGCTTCCCGCTCCCGGGTCACCCGCCGGCCGGCTCCCCCTCCGACGACCGGGGCGGCCCGGACGGGGGGACGCCCCTGGGCTGAGCGACCGACGCGGGTGACGGCAGGGGTGCCGGGCGTCCGCCATGCGGCCGTGGGGACTGTTCATCGACCGCCTGTTCGGGGAAGATTTCGGGGAAGATCAACAGAGGAGCGCGCGGTGCCCCACCCCGAGCGCTCCCACCGCTCCGCCCTGAACCGTGCACCGCAGGCCCACCCCGCGCTCCACCGGTCCGGCGAGCCCGACACCGAGAGGGGGGACGCGTGAGCCGGATCGAGTACAGCGCGGAGATCGCCGAACTGCTCGGCCGGGTGCGCCGGCGTCCCGTCGCGGGCTGGCCCTGGCGGCCGGACGAGCAGGTGCCCGCGGGCCTGCCGGTCAAGCAGTCGTGGGGCTGGCTGTTCGCCCCCGACGGCCGGGTGCTGACCCTGGTCAACCCCCGGGACGGCATCGTCTCGCTGCCCGGCGGCTCCCTGGAGCCAGAGGACGAGGGCGACCCCGGCTCGGCCCTGGCCCGGGAGGCCGCCGAGGAGGCGCAGGCGCTGATCGGCACGCCGTACTACCTCGGTTACCTCTACGACCGGGTCGGCTCCGCCAACGGCGGGCACGAGTGCGCCCGGGTCCGGATGGCCGCCGCGCTGCGGGCGGTCGGCCCCAGCGTGCCCGACCCGGCCTCGGGCCGGCACTACCGGCGGCTGCTGGTCTCGCCCGGCCTGGTCGTCGAACTGCTCGGCTGGGGCGCGCCCGGCCTGCGCCAGGCCCGGGCGGCGGTCGCCGCCGCCGTCCGGCGGCTCGGCGTGCCCGCGGTCGCCAACGAGGCGATCGAGGAGCTCCCGGTCGAGGGCTGCACGGTCTTCCCCGGCGTCCGGTGACGCGAGGCCACATCCGGTGGCCCGAGCCCGCACCCGGTAGCCCGAGGTGGCGGCTGGTGGCCCGAGCCCGCACCCGATAGCCCGAGCCCGCACTCGGTGACGCGAGGTCACCTGCGGCAGTGCGGGCCGCGTCCGGCGGCACCGGGCCGAGCTCAGTGGTGCGCGGCCGCGCCCGGGCGCGGAGCCGTGCCGGGTGGTGCGCCGCCCCGCCGCGTCCGGTGATGCCGCGCCCGCGCGGTGCCGGTCGAACGCGCGGTGACCGGTGGGCCCGCTCCGGGCGGGGCAACCGTCCGCCCCCGCACCCGCCGACCGTGGCCGGATCTGGACAGGCCGGTTCCGCCGCCGGCCCCGCCGGCCTGCCCTGCCGTTGACCTGCGTCAACACCCTTGATGCGAGGTGCAGTTCACCGACAGGTTGTCAGACGGACCGTCAATATCCTTGGCATGACCACTTCCCGGGGTGGCTACTCCCTGGTATCACCTTTGTGACCCAAGTCACCAGTGGAGGTGTCGTGCTACGTCCAGCCCGTGCCATGTCCGTCGCCGTCATGGCGGTCCTACTGACTCTCACCACGCTGTTCACCGCGTCCAGCGCGAGCGCCGCAGGCGTCAACTACGTCGCCCTCGGGGACTCGTACTCCTCCGGCCTCGGCGCCGGCAGCTACCTCGGCGACAGCGGTAGCTGCAAGCGGAGCACCAACGCGTACCCGTACCTCTGGAAGAACACGCACACGGTGTCCTCCTTCTCGTTCGTGGCCTGTTCCGGGGCGAGAACCGGGGACGTCCAGAACAACCAGCTGTCGGCGCTGAACTCCGCCACCACGCTGGTCAGCATCAGCGTCGGCGGCAATGACGCGGGCTTCTCCAGCACCATGCAGACCTGCGTGCTGGACGGCGAGGAAGAGTGCCTCGCCGCCGTGGCCGCCGGGAAGAACTACGCCACCACCACCCTGCCCGGCAAGCTCGACGCGCTGTACGCGGCCATCCACGCCAAGGCGCCCAACGCCCGCGTGGTGGTCATGGGTTACCCGCACCTGTACAAGGTCGGCGGCAGCTGCATCTTCGGCATCGGCGACACCAAGCGCGCGGCCATCAACAGCGCGTCCGACGTGCTCAACGACGTCCTCGCCAAGCGCGCCGCCAACGCCGGCTTCGCCTTCGGTGACGTCCGGAGCATCTTCACCAACCACGAGATCTGCGGCAGCTCCACCACCTGGCTGAACAGCACCACGTTCCCCATCGAGGAGAGCTACCACCCCAAGGCGAGCGGCCAGTCCGGCGGCTACCTGCCGGTCTTCACCGCCCAGGCCTGACCCGTACACCGCTTGACCCGTACACCGCCTGATCGACGCACCACCTGATCGACGCACCACCCGATCCACGCACCGCGAGCGGTGACGGTGCTCCGCCGGTTCCGGCCGGCGGAGCACCGCCCGTTCACCTCGCCGCCGACGGGATCAGCGCGCCGGCGGGAACGGGATCCCCGCCAGCGCGGGCAGCAGGGACTCCTCCTCATGGGCCAGATGGGCCTCCAGCTCCGCCGACATCCGGGCGAGCTCGGCACGGAAGCGCTCCGGATCGCCCTGCGCGAGCCGGTCCAGCAGCTCCGTCAGCTCGCCGCGGATCCGGGCCACCGTCCGGTGCTCCTCGGCCAGCCGCTCCAGCGTCCCCCGCAGCTCCGGGTGGCTGCGCGCCAATGCCGGGAACACGGCCGCGTCCTCCCCGGTGTGATGAACGGTCAGCGTCTCGCAGAACGCCAGGCAGTGCTGCCGCAGCCGCAGCCCGAGCTCAGGCGCCCCGGCCCGAGCGCCGCCCGCCGACCCACCGAGACCCCCACCGAGGCCCCCGGTGTGGCCCCCGGCGAAGTAGGCGTCCGCCTCCTCCCGTACGTGCCGCAGCTGCGCCCGTAGCCAGGTGTGCACCTGCAGGAGCTTGTCGGCGAGGCTGCGCACCTCGGCCGGTTCGGCGTCACCGGTGTGCTCCAGGACCACCACGGGCAGCACCCGTTCGGTGAGCGCCTGGTAGTCGCCGTACCCGGGTTCGGCGCGGACCACCGTCGCGAAGAGCCGCTCCCGGAGCGCGCCTTCGGCGGGTACGGCGACGGCCTCGAACTCCTCGTCGCCGAGTTCCACCCCGACCAGCGGGTGGGCGAGCAGGTTGAAGTACCAGGCCGGGTGCGAAGGCGCCCCGGCGGCGGAGCCGATGACGAGCAGCCGGCCGTCGGGGTCGCGGACGTAGCCGAGCGGCACGGTGTGCGGCCGCCCGGACCGGGCGCCCGTGGTGGTGAGCAGCAGCAGGTCGCCGCCCTCGAAGGGGCCGCCGACCCGGCCGCCGTTGGCGCGGAATTCCGCGATGACGCCGTCGTTGAAAGAGTGATGGTTGGGCATCTGCTGGTGGGTTCTCCCGTGGGAAGGGGGGAGCCCGCAGCCGGGGAGGGCAGCGCCGTGCACGCGTACGCACGGCGGCCGGGCGGCCGCGGGCGCGTACGTGGATCAGAGAAGGGGAGCGGAGTGCGAACTCATGACGCGTCGTCCCTCGGTGAAAGGTGCTGGCCCGATCGCCGGCCGGCCCAGTTCTCTTTGGCCGGCGTCACGCTGCACGCGGCTCATTAGAACCATGATCCCCGCGCCCTGTCAACGCCCACCGGATCCCGGCGGACCGACCGCGCGCGGCGTGATCAAACGGAAATGCGGACGGACGGGGTGCCCGGGACCCGGACCGCGGGTCCGGCGGGACACCCCGTCCGCCGGGTGCGTCAGCGCAGGTGGTCGGCCAGGCCGGCCGGCTTGAGCCCGGCGGCCTCGGCGGCCGCGAGGGCGCGCTGGAGGTCGGTCGCCAGGGTGTCGGTCCAGTGCAGCAGGATCACGTCACCGGCGGCCAGCGGGCCGGGGTGCCAGACGTTGGAGGCGCCCCAGCTGAAGTCGGCGTTGGCGGTCAGTACGGTGCGCATGCCGCAGTTGGCCGCGGCCTGGAGGGTGTCGGCGTTCCAGGCGAAGTACGGCGGGCGGAAGACCGTCGGCGCGGTGCCGAAGAGCCGGGTCAGGGCGTCCCGGGCGTCGCAGATCTCGACCTGCTGCTCGGCGAGGCCGAGCTTGCTGAGATCGGCGTGCGAGACGCTGTGGTTCTGGACGGAGGAGCCGGGGACGGCGGTGGCCCGCTTGAAGAAGCCGGGGTCGAAGCCGGCCGGCATCGGCAGCGGGAAGGCGGTGACCGGCACCTTGGCGGAGGCGATGACCTGCTCGGCCTCGGGGGTGCGCTGCCAGCCGTCGTCGACGGTGATGAAGACGACCTTGTCCTGGGTGGGCACGCTGGAGAGGGCGGTGGCCGGGGCGGGCGCGGGGCCGTCCACCACGACGTCGTCCACCGAGAAGGCGCCCTGGCCGTACCAGCCGTGGACGTAGAGCCGGACGGAGGAGGCGTTCGGGCCGGTGGTGAACCGGGTGGTGAGGCGCTGCCAGCCGTCGCCGGTGGTCTCGGTCCAGGCGGGGGCCACGTCGTGGCCGGTGCCGGTGGCGCCGAGGAAGACGAAGGCGCCCTTGACCCAGGCCGAGGCGGTGTAGGTGGTGTCGGGCCGTACGGACACGGTCTGGGCGCACTCGCCGGTGGACTCGCCGCTCGCGGGGGTCACGGCGAGCGCGGCGGAGCCGGTGCGGGCGGCGGTGGTGACCTTGCCCTCGGCGGGGCCGCCGGTGCACTGCCAGCCGGGGACGGAGCCCCAGTCGGCCAGCGAGGAGGCGGGGATCTCGAAGCCGGGGTTGGTGGCCAGGTTGACGCCGGCGGCCGACGCCGCCTCCCCGGAGGCCGAGGCGGGCGCGGCGAGTCCGAACAGCGCGAGCGAGGTGCACGCGACGAGGGCGGACAGGCGTGAGGAAACGGACAAGTGACGACTCCTGCGTGGGGGCGCACCCGTGGGGCGGGCGCGTGTGAACGGTGGGGGCGCTCCCCGAGGGGCGGGAGCCGTCGGCGTGCCGCACTCAGACCGAGGCAAAACAATGGACTGGACCAAACGGTCCGTCAAGAGCCGTGCCGGTGAACGGATCCCCGCCCGGCCCGGCCCCCCGGGCAAGGCCCGGGAAGGCCCGCGTCAGGGCTTCACGGCGCGTACAGCTCCTCGATGTCCTGCCAGTGGTACTCCGTGATCGCCTGCCGCCGCAGCTTCAGCGAGGGTGTCATCAGGCCCTGCTCCAGGCCGAACTCCCGCGGCAGCAGCCGGAAGGCGCGGATCGACTCGGCGCGGGAGACGGAGGCGTTCGCGGCGGCCACCGCCCGCTGGATCTCGGCGTGCAGCTCCTCGTCGGCCAGCACCGCCCACTCGTCCAGCTGCTCGCGGCCGTGCGACTTGAGCCAGTGGGCCAGGGCCGCCGGGTCGAGGGTGATCAGCGCGGCCACGTACGGACGGTCGTCGCCGACCACCAGGCACTGGGAGACCAGCGGGTGGGCCTGCACCCGCTCCTCCAGGGCGCCGGGGGCGAGGGTCTTGCCGTTGCTGGTGACGATCAGGTCCTTCTTGCGGCCGGTGATGGTGAGGTAGCCGTCCTCGTCCAGCTCGCCGAGGTCGCCGGTGCCGAACCAGCCGTCGTACAGCGACTCGGCGGTGCACCGGGGGTGGTTGAGGTAGCCGGTGAAGACGTTGGGGCCGCGCACCCACACCTCGCCGTCCTCGGCGATCGCCACGGTGCAGCCGGGCAGCGGGCGGCCGACGGTGCCGTACTTGGTGCGGCCGGGCGGGTTGGCGGTGACCGCCGCGGAGGTCTCGGTCAGCCCGTAGCCCTCGTACAGGTTGAGGCCGGCGCCGGCGAAGAAGAGGCCCAGTTCGCGGCTGAGGGTGGAGCCGCCGCACAGCACCGTGCGGACCTGGCCGCCGAACACCGACCGCAGCCGCTGGTAGACCGTGCGCTCGTACGCGGCGTGGCGCAGCCGCAGTTTGGGGCCCGGGCCGGGGCCGTGGCCGAGTGCCTTGCGCTCCCGGGCGGTGGCCCAGTCGACGGCCACCTGCCGGGCCTGCTCGAAGAGTTCGGCGCGGCCGGCCTCCTCGGCGGCGCGCCGGGCCCGGTGGAAGATCTTCTCGAAGACGTACGGGACGGCGTGCAGGAAGGTCGCGCGGTAGGAGGCCAGCGCGGGGAGTAACGCCTCGGTGGAGACCTCGGGGAGGTGGCCGATGCGCAGCCCGCCGCGGATCGCGGCGATCTGCACGGCGCGCCCGTAGATGTGGGCCAGCGGGAGGAAGAGCAGGGTGGCCGGCTGGGCGCCGCCGGTCTCGCGGATCACCTCGTCCCAGCCGCCGAGCAGGGCGTCGGCCTCGGCGGCGAGGTTGCCGTGGGTGATCAGACAGCCCTTGGGACGGCCGGTGGTGCCGGAGGTGTAGACGACGGTGGCGATGTTCTCGGCGGTGACGCCGAGGCGCTGGCGGTGGACCAGCGAGTCGGGCACGTCCAGGCCGTCCTCGGTGATCGCGGCGACGCAGTCGCGGTCGAGCTGCCAGATGCCGGTGAGCTCGGGCAGCGCGTCGCAGACCGCGCCGACCGTCATCGCGTGGTCCTCGTCCTCCACTACGCAGGCCACCGCCTGGGTCTCGGCGAGGATCCAGCGGACCTGGTCGGGTGCCGCGGTGGGGTAGACCGGGACGGGGATGGCGCCGACCGACCAGAGCGCGTAGTCGAACAGCGTCCACTCGTAGCGGGTCCGGGACATCAGCGCGACCCGGTCGCCGTAGCGGACGCCCCGGGTGAGCAGGCCCTTGGCGAGCGCCAGCACCTCGTCGCGGAAGGCCCGCGCGGTGATCTCCAGCCACCGCTCGGCGGGCTCGTCCCAGCGGGCCAACTGGACCAGGCCCGGCGAGCGTTCGGCGGCGTCGTACACGGAGTCGGCGAGCCCGCCGGAATCGGGCGCGGCGGGGAGTGCCGGGGTCGAGACCTCGCGCACGCCACCCCCCGATCCCGTTGCGACCCCGCCCGCCGTTCCGGCCGCCGTCCCGCGCGCTCCGGTTTCCGCCCGCTCTGTTCTGCGCGCTCTGTCCCGCGCCCCGTCCCGGCCGAGGGCCCGGCCGAGAGCCCGGCCGAGGGCCCGATCGGGGCCGGCCGGCGGGCCGGACAGGTGATGGCGAAACTATCGGATCGGACTGCCAGTGCCCAGGCTTGTGACCATGGCGCGACGAGATCGGCACCGACGCGTGCGCAAAGTGCCTGGCGACCGGACGATCGGTCCGGTCCGGGGGGTGGGTGAATACGGGACGTCCGGGATGATCCGGACACTGTGGCCGGGAGACCGCGACGAGGATGCATTCGACCCTCGAACGAGTGGTCAGGGCGTAGTAGGCTCTCGCAGACCTCCAGCCAGACCTGGCCGCCAGGACCTGACGTGGACCCCACCAGCCCCCGACGATCCAGCCGTCCCTCCAGCCGTCCCGCAGTTCCTTCGACCACCCCCGAGGCCCGGTAGCAGTACCCGGCCGAGGACTCACCGAGGACTCCATGCGTCTGCGCAGCAGCTCGATCCGCGCGAAGATCATCGCGCTGCTCATGGTGCCCATCGTCGCCCTCACCGCCCTCTGGGTGTACGCGACACTCGCCACCACCGGGGACGTCTGGACGCAGCTGGAGGTCACCAGCACGTACCAGGAGTTCGGCGCCCCGGTCGACCAGTACGCCTACTCGCTGCAGAACGAGCGCCGGGCCGCCGTCCAGCGCCTGGCCGACCCCGGCTCGCGGGCCGCCGCGGACGCCTTCGCCCGCGCCCAGGCGATGACCGACCGCGACCTCGGCCTGCTGCGCGACAAGAAGGAGAGCGGGGCCGGCAAGCTGGACGCCGCCCAGCGCGGGCGCTACCTGCAGATCCTCGCCGCCGCCGACCAGCTGGCACCGCTGCGCGGCCAGATCAACCGCTCGGCGCTGAACTGGGAGTTCGCCCTCGCCCAGTACAGCGACCTGGTCAAGCCCACCTTCGGCTTCCGTTCCGCCTTCGTGGCCCGCCAGAGCGGCCAACTCCCCCGCCAGGGCACCATCCTGATCGAGCTGACCCGCGCCCGCGAGTACCTCTCGCAGGAGGACGCGGCGATGGAGGGCATCCGCAACTCGACCACCCGGGTCACCTCCGAGCAGTACCAGGTCGCCCTGGACGCGCTGCACAACCAGCAGGCGCTGTTCACCGTCTACATCGCCGAGCTCGACCCGGTCGACCAGTCCGAGTACGTGAGCCTGCGCGGCGGCGAGGCCTGGGCGGCGCTCGCCCGCGCCGAGGCGGACTTCGTCGGCGCCGGCGGCCCCGACCGGGTCGCCCAGGCGATCAACGGCGACTCCTGGCGGGAGACCGCCGACCGGGCGCTGGGCGACCTGGCCGCGATCAACAACCGGCTCGCCCACGCGATCGGCGACCGCTCCCGCTCGTACGCGATCGGGCTGCTGTGGCGCGGCGGCATCGCCGGTGTCATCGGCCTGGTCGCCGTGGTGCTGTCGGTGGTCATCTCCTACCGGATCGGCCGGGGCCTGGCCCGCGAGCTGATCGGGCTGCGCAACGCCGCCAACGAGCTGGCCGGCACCCGCCTGCCCTCGGTGATGCTTCGGCTGCGCCGCGGCGAGGCCGTGGACGTGGCCACCGAGGCGCCTGAACTGGAGTTCGGCCCCGCCGAGGTCGGCCAGGTCGGCCGGGCCATCAACGCGGTCCAGCGGGCCGCCGTCGAGGCCGCCGTGGAACAGGCCGAGCTGCGCCGCGGGATCGCCGCGGTCTTCGTCAACCTGGCCCGGCGCAGCCAGGTGCTGCTGCACCGCCAGCTGACCCTGCTGGACACCATGGAGCGCCGCACCGAGGACCCGGCGGAGCTGGAGGACCTGTTCAAGGTCGACCACCTGACCACCCGCATGCGCCGCCACGCCGAGGGCCTGATCATCCTGGCCGGCGGCTCGCCCGGCCGCGCCTGGCGCAAGCCGGTGCGGATGGTCGACGTGGTGCGCGCGGCGGTCGGCGAGGTCGAGGACTACGCCCGGGTGACCGTCCGGCCGTTCCCCGGCACCGGCCTGCTGGGCAGCGCGGTCGCGGACGTCACCCACCTGGTCGCCGAGCTGGTCGAGAACGCCGCGGTGTTCTCCCCGCCGAACACCCAGGTCACCGTCCAGGGCGAGGTGGTCGCGCACGGCTTCGCGCTGGAGATCGACGACCGCGGCCTCGGGCTGGGCGAGCAGGCGCTCGCCGAGATCAACGAGCGCCTCACCGAGGAGCAGGAGTTCGACCTCGCCGACACCGACCGGCTGGGCCTGTTCGTGGTGAGCCGGCTGGCCCGGCGGCACGGCATCCGGGTGCACCTGCGGCCCTCCCCGTACGGGGGGACCACGGCCGTGGTGCTCATCCCGCGCGAACTGCTCGCCGAGGCCCCGGACCCGCTGGCCGAACCGGCCCCCCGGGCCACCGCGCCCGCCCCGGCGGCGGCCGCGCCTG
>NZ_JBSGFD010000252.1:0-10363 GCF_053603215.1 Kitasatospora sp. NPDC004240
CACCGGCAGCAGCGCCGGGCACCGCGGAGGCGGCCACGTCACCGGGCCTGGCGGTGCCGCCCGCCCCGGTGACGCCGCCGGCCTTGGTGTCCGGGCGGAGGTTCCAGGCGAGCACGGAGGCGACGGCCACGACGATGACCGTCGTCATCACCGCCGCCCGCGGTCTGCCACCGCGTACGGGCCGCGGGTGGTCGGCCGGGTGCGCCGGCTCCAGCGGGCCGGTGGGTCCGGTCGGGTCGGCGTGCGGGTGGCCGGTGCCGGGCGCGGTGTCCGACCAGGCCGGGACGGGCCGCGGGGTGTCCGCCGCGGTCGGCGCCCAGCCGCCGTGGCCCCCCTGGCCGTACGGCTGCCCGTACGTCTGGCCGTAGGGCTGCCCGGACGCGGTCGGGTGGCCCGGCGCGGTGCCGTACCCGGCGCCGGACGGGTACCCGCCGAACGCCGTCGAACCCGGACCGGGGCCGGCGGCCCCGAAGCCGGGCACCCCGAACTCCGCCGCCCCGGGCGCCGGTGCCCCGGACTCGGCGGCCGCGAGTGCCCGGTCGAGCTGTTCCGCGTCCGGCCGCTGCGCCGGGTCACGCGCCAGCAGCGCGGACAGCAGCGGCCCGAGCGGCCCGCACCGCACCGGCGGCGGCAGCGGCTCGTCCAGCACGGCGGCGAGCGTGGCCAGCGTGGTGGCGCGGCGCAGCGGGTGGTGGCCCTCGACGGCGACGTAGAGCATCATGCCGAGCGACCAGAGGTCGGAGGAGGGGTTGCCCTCCTCGCCGCGGATGCGTTCGGGTGCGATGAACTCGGGCGAGCCGATGAGCGAGCCGGTGGCGGTGAGGGCGGTGGCGCCGTGCATGGCGGCGATGCCGAAGTCGGTGAGGACGGGGGTGCCGTCGGGGCGCAGCAGGACGTTGCCGGGTTTGACGTCGCGGTGCTGGATGCCGGCGGCGTGGGCGGCGCGCAGGGCGGAGAGCACGCCGCGGCCCAGCCGGGCGGCCTCGGTGACGCTCAGGGGGCCCCGGGCGAGACGGTCGGCGAGGCTGCCGCCGGACACCAGCTCCATGACGAGCCAGGGGTGCGGGTGTTCGGCGCTGTCGACGATGTGGTGGATGATCACCACGTTGGGGTGCTGGAGCCGGGCGAGGGCGCGGGCCTCGCGGAGCACCCGCTCGCGCAGCTCGCGCGCGCCGTCGGGATCGGCGGCCGCGATCGCCGGATCGGGCGGGCGGACCTCCTTCAGCGCCACCTCTCGGTGCAGCGCGTTGTCCCGCGCGCGCCAGACCAGACCCATGCCGCCACCGCCGAGCCGCTGCAGCAGCTCGAACCGGCCGTCGACGAGCCGCGTTTCCGACCCCTCAGCGTTCATGCGCGCCATCGTAGGAGACGACGCGGACACGCCTGCAATCGGAGGGTCCCGCCGGGGCCTCCCGGCCGGGCCCGGCGGACGAGTCGGGCGTTCCCCCACCGGCGCCGCCCAGCCCCACGCCTCGCTCAGCTCCACGCCTCGCGCAGCTGCTCGCGGTGGGCGCCGGCCCAGTCGGCGAAGGACTGGAGCTCCGGGTCGAGCGCGCGGACCTCGTCGAGGTCGCGGGCCGCGGTGAAGGCCCGCTCGCAGTCGGCGTAGTACTGGAACATGTTCCCGGCCTCGTCGGCGCCCGGGAAGTCCTGCGCCCGGAAGGCGTCGGGCGTCATCGGCAGGTACTGCACCGGCAGCCCGGTGACCTCGGTGAGCGTCTGCGCCATCGCGGTCACGGTGAGGTGCTCCCCGGCGATGCTCACGGTGGCGCCGATCAGGTCGGTGCCCCGCCGCAGGATCGCCAGGGCGGTACGGCCGAGGTCCTCGACGGCGATGCCCGACAGCCGGCCGGTGCCCATCGGGAAGGTGAGCTGGACGGCCCCGTCCTCGCCCCGCCGCGGGGCGAAGTCGGCGAGCAGGTTCTCCCAGTAGAACGTGGTCCGCAGATAGGTGGCGGGCACCCCGGCGTCGGCGAAGTACTGGTCGGCCTCGGCCTTGCCGTCGAAGTGCGGCACCTTGTAGCGGCCCTGCAGGGTCGGCATCCGCGGGTCGTCCACCGGGATGCAGTCCCGGGTGTCCTCCAGCGTCGACCAGACGGCGTGCTGCACCCCGGCGTGCCCGACCGCCTTCGCCAGCGCGGCGGCCTGGGCCTTCTCCCGCTCGGCCGACATGTGCTCCCAGAAGTTGGTGACCACGTACGCGCCGTACGCGCCCGCGAAGGCCGGGCCCAGCGTCGAGGGGTCGTCGTAGTCGGCCCGCACGACCTCCACGCCGTCGGCCGCGAGTTCCTCGGCCCGCTCCGAGTCCGGATGCCGGGTGACGGCCCGCACGGCGAAACCGCCGTCCCCCTCGGCCCGGATCGCCCGGATCAGCGCGCCGCCCTGCCGTCCGGTCGCGCCGCACACCACGATGGTCCTGGTCGCAGCCATCGCACGCCTCCTCTCCGCCCCCTGCTCCGGCCCGCGCGGAAACCCGCTCCCCGCGCGCGCCTGCCCACCGCCGACCGGCCCCAAACGGACCGCCGTCGCCGCTACCGGCTTCGGCGGTGGCCCGTCGGAGCGCGCGACCCGTCGGGAGGACCGACGACCCCACCGTTCCTGCCCGCCGCCGACCAGGGCACCCGGGTGATCCGGCTGGACGCCACCCGGGCCCGCACCGACCTCGTGGTCCGCAGCCACCCGGCCGGCGCCTGCTGATCCGCCCCGGCACGGCCCCGCGCGCAGCCCCGCGCGTGCAGCCCCGTACAGCCGACGCCCCGGCACCGGTGGTCACCGGTGCCGGGGCGTCGTGCACCGCCGTCAGACGTCGCTCACCGCCCGTCAGCCGGCGGGCGGGGTCCAGTCGGCGGGGAGGCCGGACTGGGCGAGGACGGTGGCGAGGCTGTAGTGGTCCCGGTCGGAGGCGATCCGGCCGTGGCGGTCGAGGTCGAGCACGGTGGTCATCGGCACCGCGAACGGCTTGGGCGCGCCCTTGAGGTGGCCGGCGTACACGGCCTCGACGGTGATGCGGCCGCCGTCGCGGTAGGTCGAGCGCACGGTGACGTGGACGCCCTCGATCAGGCTGTCCGCGCGGGCCTTCCAGCCGGATATCTCCTGACGGCCGTGGAAGCTGACGCCCACGGCGAGATCGGTGTAGACGCCGTCGGCGGTGAACAGGGCGCCGAGCTCCCGGGGGTCGGTGCCGTTCCAGGCGCAGGCCCAGGCGGCGACGATCCTCGGCGCGCGCCGTCCGGCGTCCTGCGCGCCGGAGGCGGACGAGGCGGCGGAGCCGGAGGAGGTGGCCGAGCCGGAGGAGGTGGCCGAGGCGGTCGCGGGCACGGCGGCCAGCGCCGCGGCGGCGGTCAGCGTGCACAGGGCACGGGGCAGTCGGGACATCACAAGTTCCTTAGGACGTGGTGTGGTCGGGGTCGGGAGGCCTCGCGGGTCAGTCCTGGTCGGGGATCCAGGAACCGTGGATCCCGGCGGTCACCCGGCGGGGCAGGTGGACGGTGGCGACGGTCTCCAGGCCGACGGCGTCGAGGACGAGCAGCTGCGAGGCGTCCTGCTTGAGGTCGGAGACGACGGTGAGCAGGTAGCCCTCGTCCTCGCCGGTGGCCCCGGCGGCGGGGACGAACACGGCCTCGCCGGGCAGCCGGGCGTCGCCGACCTGCCGGATGCGGCGGGCCCCGGTGACCCGGTCATACTTGACGACGCCGTAGCCGCCGAAGCCCTTCTCGTCGGGGAAGGAGATGGCGTACTGGTAGCGGTTCTCGGAGCCCAGGTAGGCCTCGTTGAGGGTCGGGAACTCCACCGGCAGGTCGTCGATGATCTGCTCGTCGACGCTGCCGGCCACCGGGTCGATCACCCAGCGGCGGGTGTAGGAGCGGGAGCCGGGCTCGCTGCCGCGGTCGGGGGCGCCGATCCACCAGTTCCAGGAGAGCCGGAATCCCTCGCGGTCCACGGTGGGGCCCTCCAGGACGATGCGGCCCCGGCCGTCCTCGTACGCGTTGGAGACGTGCAGCATGTTGCCCGGTTCGATGGAGTACCAGCGGATGTTCCGGGTGCCGTCGGCGCCGCGCGGCATGACGCCGATGCGGGCGGGCTGCCGATCGCTCCAGCCGTACGGGATGCCGGAGTGGTCGGTGGGGTCGAAGGTGACGTTGCCCTCGACGAAGACCACGTGGCCGCGGGTGATGGCGAAGTCGTGCTTGAGCGCGGCAGTCGCCCCCGGGACCTCCGCGCTGTGGACGATCCCGCCCTTGGCGTCGGCGACGTGGTAGGTCAGGAACGGCGGGACCGGCGAGGAGCCGAAGAAGTGGAGCTCGCCCGTCGCCGGGTCCTCCTTGGGGTGGGCGGTCATCGCGGTGCGCAGCCTGCCGCCGAAGTCGTACGCGCCGACGGTGTCCAGTTCCCGGGTGAGTTCGAAGGGCAGGTTGGCCTCGCAGAGGGCGAGCAGCCGTCCGCCGTGCTCGATGACGTGGGTGCCGGCGACGCTGGCGGTGAGGTCGGGGCCGTGTTCGGTCATGTAGGGGGCGCCGTCGAGGGCGGGGGTGTGCACCCAGCGGTTGCGGTACCACTCGGCGTGGCCCTCGCGCAGCCGGATGCCGTGGACCATGCCGCTGCCCTTGAACCAGTGCGTGGGGGTGACGCCGGGCTTGGGGTTGTGGCCGTTGCGCAGCAGCCGGCCGGTCAGCTCGGGGGGCAGGGTGCCCTCGACGGTGAGGTCGGTGGCGGTGATCTCGTCGGGGACGGGGGTGAAGTGGCCGGTCAGGTACGGCTTGGCGGTGGTCATGGCGGATGCCTTTCGGTGAGTGGATGTGCCGGTTGGTCAGATGGCCTGTTCGGCACCGGACTTGAGCCCGGTCACCGGCTGGGGGTGACGGTCGGCGCGGCGGGTGAGGAGCGGTGTGAGGACCGCGGTGGCGGTCAGGACGGCGGCCGAGACGGCGAAGGCGGTCCGGTAGCCGGCGGTGAGGGCTTCGAGGTGTGGTCGGTGGGTGGCCGCGGTGACCGAGCCGGCGAGGGTGGTCAGCACGGCGAGGCCGACGGCGCCGCCGACCTGGCGGGTGGTGTTGACCAGCCCGCCGGCCAGTCCGGCGTCCTGGGGCGGGACGCCGTCCACGGCGAGGGCTGTGAGCTGGACGAAGGCCACGCTGAGGCCCAGGCCGACCAGGACGCTCGGGCCGAGGACGTCGGTGAGGTAGCCGCCGTCGGCGCTGATCCGGGAGAGCCAGAGCAGTCCGGCGGCCTCGGTGAGCAGGGCGGCGACCACGGTGGTGGTCGGGCCGATCCGCCGGGAGATCCGGGGTGCCAGCGAGGCGCCGAGCATGTTGGCGGCGGCGAGCGGGAGTTGGCCGGCCCCGGTGGCCAGCGGACCGGACCCGAGGACCTGTTGCTGGTAGAGCGGCAGGAAGAAGAACAGCGCGATCCAGACGGATCCCAGCAGCGCCATCAGCAGGTTTCCCGCGGCCACCCGGCCGGTGGTGAGCAGCCGGGGCGGGATCAGCGCGTCCGGGCGGCGCAGTTCGATCACGGCGAAGGCGGTGAGCAGGACGGCCGCGGCGACCAGCGCCGCGATGACCGGGCCGTCGCCCCAGCCGGCCCCGCGGGCGGTGGTGAGGCCCCAGACCAGGCAGGTCAGCGCGAGGGTCACGGTGACGGTGCCCGGCAGGTCGAACCGTCCGGCCTTCCGTCCGCCGGGGCCGGCGAACGCGCGGCCGGCCGGCACCAGGGCCGCCACGGCGGCCAGGACCAGCGCCGAGCCGAGCGCGACCGAGTGGAAGATCCACGGCCAACCCCACGCCTGGGTGAGCACCCCGCCCAGCAGGACGCCGCCCGCCCCGCCCGCGCCGGAGACCGCGCCCCACACCCCCAGCGCCCTGCCGCGCCCGGGGACGGTGGGGTACTGCGCCATCGCCAGGGCGAGCGCGGCCGGGGCGATCGCCGCCGCGGCCAGGCCCTGGAGCGCGCGGGCGGCGATCAGGACGCCCGGGGCGGTGGCCGCGCCCGCCGCCAGCGAGGCCACCGCGAACAGCGCGAGCCCGGCGCTCAGCACCCGGCGGCGGCCGAGCAGGTCGGCGGCCCGTCCGCCGGCCAGCAGCAGCGCGCCGAACGCCAGGCCGTAGGCGTTGACCACCCAGGTGACCGCGCCGTCCGAGAGGCCGACCCCGGAACGGATCTGCGGCAGCGCCACGTTGACGATCGAGGTGGCGAGCATGACGGTGAACTGCGCCGCGGCGAGCGCCGCGAGGGCCGCCCCCGGTCGGTGCGGCCGGCCTGCCGCCGGCTCCGTCTGCGTGCGTACGTCGTTCATGCCGCACAGACTCGGGCCGGTCGCCGTCCACCTTCCAGGCCCTGCGGCGGCGGGCACTGTCCACTCCTGTCCGCGGCTGTCCACCCACCTCCCGTCCACGGCCGTCCACCCGCCCCCGGGGCACGGTCACACGCACGTGCCCCGGGAGAGCGGCCCGGAGGGTCAGCGCGGCCCGTGCAGCTCCACCTGCCAGAGCGCCTCGCAGAGCTGGTCCAGCCCCTGCCGCAGGTGCCGCCGGTAGGTGCCGTACGGGAGGCTCAGCCGGCGGGCGGCGGCCTCCTGGGTGGGCGCGCCGGAGAGGTAGCCGGCCGTCAGGGCCTCCCGGGCGCGCACCCCGCGCGGGTCGCGGCCTAGCTCGTCGACGGTCCGCCGCAGCAGGGCGCGCAGCTCCTCGACGGGATCGGCGAGGTCGGCGGCCAGGCGGGCGCGCAGCAGGGCGCAGGCGGCGAAGGCACCCGGGTCCCGCCAGTGCGCCAGCGCCTCGCGCACGTGCTGGTCGAACTCGGCGCGCGGGACGCCCGACGGCCCGGCCCGGACGGGTACGGCGGTGGACGTCATCAGGTGGCGCAGCCAGGTCTCGACGGGCACCTCCCGCCAGTCGACGCCGAACACCCCGTAGGTGTGCGCGCCGACCCTGGGCCGGGCGCCGGTGTCGGCGAGGCTGCCGCGGACCCGCGCGGCCCACGTCTCGGCGTCGCGCCAGACCGCGAAGCCGTACGCGCGGCCGCGGGCGCGGGCCGATTCCGCCTGGGCGCGGGAGCTGCTCAGGTCGATGACGCGCGAGGGCACCTGGTACCGCTCGGGGTAGACCGTGAAGCGGCTGATCCCGATGTGCTCGCCGGGTCGTACGGGCCCGGCGGCCTCGGTGTACGCCCAGGCGGCCGCGACGACGGGGTCGGTGGCGAGGTCCTCGGGGTCGGCGGGGGCGGGCAGGGCGAGACGGGCGGTGAACGCCACGATCCGCCCGGTGCTCACCAGCCGGTAGACGCTGAAGGCCTGCGGCTGGCGGCGCGCCCAGTAGCGGACCAGCGCGGCGGAGGCCGGCCCCTCGGTCTCCTCGGCCATCCTCAGGACGACGTCGAGGTCGTCCGGGTGCAGGGGCCGGTCGTGCACCTCGTCCTCGCGGGAGCGGGTGCGCAGGCGCGCCACGATCTCGCCGTCCCGGAAGAGGTGGAGGAGTTCGTCGGTGACGGTCCGGACCCGTTCCTCGGGGGCCTCGCGCAGCAGCCGCAGGTACTCCTCGGCGAGCCGTTGGCGGATCGCCACGAAGGCGTTGGGGGCGCGCCAGCGCAGGTCGGCGGCGAGGGTTTCGCGGGCGGCGTCGTGCGGGTGGACTCCCCGGTGGGTGGACTCCACGAAGGGCAGGTCCCTCAGCCAGGCGAAGAGCGCGTGGGCGTCCTCCTCGGGCAGCACCGCGGCGAGCAGTTCCTCGGAGGTCGAGTAGGCCTGGGCGGCGACCTCCAGGGCGCGGCGGTGGGCCGCGGTCGGGACTTCTCCGATCAGGCCCGACAGCAGGGTGCGCAGGATGTCGGCCGAGGGCGCCGAGGTCTCCTCCCGGCTCCAGTCGGCCGGTCTGGCGGCGGCCGCGAGGGACAGCGCCAGCGGGTTGCCCCCGGCGAAGCGGAGCACCCGTTCCCGCAGGTGGGGCAGGACCGGTGTGGTGGCGAGCAGGCTCCGGGCCTGCTCGGCGGAGAACGGCTCCAGTTCCCGGACGTACAGGAGGCCGGTCCAGGCGGGATCGGCGGTCCACTGGGGCTGCGGGGCGAGGCGGCCGGCCAGCACCACCAGGGTGTCGTCGGCGGCGCGGGGCAGGAACCGCTGCCAGAGCCGGCCCTCCAGCCACTGGCAGTGCTCGAAGGAGTCGACGAACAGGACGGTGCCGGGGATGTCCAGGAAGGAGGCGGCGGCCCGTTCGAAATCGGCCGGGTCCCTCTGGACGAAGCGGCCGTCGAGTTCCAGCAGCGGCCGCCCCGCCGCCCGGGCGTGGTCGGCGAGGCGGCGCAGCAGGGTCGACTTGCCGATGCCGCCCGGCCCGTACGCGTAGAACGCGAACGGTGCCTGCGGGTCGCCGGCCAGGGCCCGGTCGAAGTGGTCGAGTTGCTCCTCCCGGCCGATGAAGGCCTGGATCCGGGCGGTGCTCAGCCTGTCTCCGACCGACGCCATGACGGCTCCCCTCCCCGTGCGCCGGCGCGGCCGCTGCGGTGTCCGCGCATCAGCCGACCTGTCCGAGGTTCCGGTCCTCGTCGTGGCCGTCGACGAGCAGGGTGGTCTCCTCGACGCGCCGGAAGCGGCCGTCGGGGGCGAGCTCGGCGAAGAGGTAGACCTCGATGCGGGAGGTGCGGCCGTCGTGCTCGGTGACGGTGACGGTGTGGCGGTCGGCGTACCGCGCGCCGTCGCGGAGTTCGTCGTGCACCTCGACGTGCCCGGAGCGGACCAGGGAGCGCAGTCGGGCCATGTGCCGGGCGAACCCGGCCCGGTCGCTCCACTCGCCGTCGGTGCGCTGGCGGTAGTCGGGGGTGAAGTGCCGGTCGATGGCCTCGTCGAGGTCGGGGACCGGGTCGAACAGCAGGTCGTCGAGGGCGCGGGTGATGTCGGTCGCGGGCATCGTGCTCTTCTTCCATGGGGGAACTGGAGCTACGACGCGCTGCGGGTCCGAAAGGGTTGTCAGCAAAAGCGAAGGGGGCGCACCCGCCCGGGCACGCCCCCATCTCCGCCGCGGCCGGCGTCAGTTCACGTGGACCACCGGGCTGCCCGCCTGGCTGGTGTCGACCAGCGGCCCGTAGGTGGCGGAGAAGTACCCCTCACCGGGGCAGAGGCCCGATCCCCCGCTCTTGACGAAGTGCGCGTTGCGGAAGGCCAGCGTGTGGGCGGTGTTGTCGACGGACCCGGCGAAGGCGCCGCTGAGCTGGAAGGTGCAGGTGATGGTGCCGAACCAGGTGTTCAGTACGGCCGAGGCCTGGATCGGCCCGACCGACCCGGCGGTGAGGACGACCGGGTACCCGGCGGCGTCACTGACCGAGACGTTGTACGCGAGGTTGCCGACGGTCAGGCTCCGGACCGAGGTGACCCCGGTGACGTTGGCGGTGCAGCCGCCGAAGGTCTGCCCGGTCAGGGACTCCGTCGCGGTCCCCGGAGCGGCCGGGTTGTCCAGCACCCGCGCGGTGAACTGCGAGGTGCCGCAGGTGACGCCGGTCGAGCCGGTGGCGGCCGAGTAGAAGGTGGCCCGGGTGCCCGCGGCGAGCGGCGCGACCAGGACGTCGCCCACGGCGACGGCCGGCCCGCCGGCTCCGCCGGTGGTCAGCACGGGTGTGCCGGCGGCCGCGCCGGGGCTCGCGGACGCGGGGACGGCGCCGACGGCCAGCGTCGCGGCGACGGCGGCCAGCGCCAGACAGGTGCGAGTGCGCATGGGGAGAGCCTTTCTCTCGGTGAGGGTTCGAGAGGGCGAACGTGCCGTGCCCGCAGGAGGAGGGGGATGACTCCGGAGCTGACTACGTTGTAGGCCCATGTCCGTGCACCGTCAAGGCGCTCCGCACGACTTGTTGACGATTCGTCAGCAAGCCGATCGGGGGCGGCGGATCACCGCTCGCGCCCCCGGGGCTTCAGCGGGGTGACCGGGAGGGTGGGGGCGTCGAGGCGGGGGCCGGCGTAGCCGTGGACCTCGCCGAACCTCGAACCCTGCTCCCAGTCGGTGCGGGCCTGGGCGATCTCCTCGCCGGTACGGCCGATGAAGTTCCACCACATGACGAGCTTCTCCTCGAAGGGTTCGCCGCCCAGCAGCAGCACCGAGGCGTCCGTGCGCGCCCGCAGGGGCAACTCGGCGCGCCCGCAGCCGAGGTAGAGCATCGAACCCGGCTCCACCGGGACGCCGTCCACCTCCAGGCTGCCGGTCATCGCCAGCACCGCGTACTCGAAGTCCCGCTCCAGCGGCAGCCGCAGCTCGGTGCCTTCGATGAGGGCGAGGTCGGCGCCGGTGATCGGGGTGTACGTCGACCCCGGGGAGCGGGTGCCGGCGAGGTCGCCGAGGATGACGGTGGCGTGCAGGCCGGGGGCGGTGACGGTGGGCAGCTCGGC
>NZ_JBSGFD010000253.1:0-10207 GCF_053603215.1 Kitasatospora sp. NPDC004240
CAGCCGCCCGCGCCGAGCGCGGCGGCGAGCGCCAGGGCCGCGGCGACGACGGTGCGCCGTAGCCGGTGGGGGCTGGTTCGGGGCTGCCGCATGTCCGTTCTCTCCCTCGTCCGTCAGGTGGTGACGGAGAGGAAGGTAGGAACGGGAAGGCCCCGCGATCGTCACACCGCGGGGCCAACTGCCCGGTGCTACCGGGGTACTACGGGCTGACGGGGGGCCTACTGGCCAGGCGTCACCAGGCCCGACTCATAGGCCAGGACCACCGCCTGGGCGCGGTCGCGCAGGCCGAGCTTGCCGAGAATGCGTCCGATGTGGGTCTTCACGGTCTGCTCGGCGAGCACCAGCCCCGCGGCGATCTCCTGGTTGGACAGCCCCCGGGCGATCAGCTCCAGCACCTCGGTCTCCCGCGGGGTCAGGCCGTTCAGCCGCAGGGCCGGGTCGCGGCGCGGGGCCGGCCTGGTCCGGGCGAAGTCCTCGATCAGCCGGCGGGTCACCGAGGGCGCGAGCAGCGCCTCGCCCGCCGCGACCACCCGGACGGCGGCGATCAGGTCGGCCGGCGGCGCGTCCTTGAGCAGGAATCCGCTGGCCCCGGCGCGCAGCGCCTCGTACACGTAGTCGTCCACGTCGAAGGTGGTGAGCATCAGCACCTTGGGCCGGTGGGCGCCGTCGAAGGCCGGGTCGAGCAGCCGGCGGGCCGCCTCCAGGCCGTCCATGACAGGCATCCGGACGTCCATCAGGACCACGTCGGGGTGGGTGCGGCCGCTGACCTCCAGGGCCTGCGCGCCGTCCGCCGCGTCGCCCACCACGTCGATGTCGCTCTGGGCGCCGAGCAGGGCCGCGAAGCCCGCCCGGACCATCGCCTGGTCGTCGACGATGATCACACGGATGGTCATTCCTCGGTCTCCCCGGGGGTTTCGATCGGCAGGACGGCGGCCACCTTGAAGCCTCCGTCGGGCAGTGGGCCGGTGTCCAGCCTGCCATCGAGCAACCGGACGCGTTCACGCATCCCCACCAGACCCTGGCCGGTGCCCTCCGCCGAGGCCTCCAGCGACTCGGCCCGCCCGGGCGGCGGCGCGTTGACCACGGTGACCCGCAGCGAGCCGTCGCCGGCGGCCACCGAGACCCAGGCCCCGGCGCCGGGGGCGTGCCGGACGACATTGGCCAGCGCCTCCTGGACGATCCGGTAGACGACCAGGCCGACGGCCGGCGGCAGGGTGGCCGCCAGCCCGGCCGGGACGGCGAGTTCGGCCGGCACCCCGGCCCGGCCGACCGTCTCCACCAGCTGGCCGAGCTCCTCGACGCCGGGCTGCGGGGCCGTCTCCCCGGCGGACTCCTCACTGCGCAGCACGCCCAGCAGCCGGCGCATCTCGGCCAGCGACTCGCGGGCGGTGCCGGCGATCGCGGTGAACTCCTCGGCGGCGGCCGGCGGCACCTCGGGGATCCGGTAGGGCGCGCTGGCGGCCTGCACCGCGATCACCGACATGTGATGGGCCACCACGTCGTGCAGCTCGCGGGCGATCCGGGCACGCTCCTCCAGCAGGGTGCGGCGCTCGCGCTCGGCCTCGCTGATGTGCTCCTGCTCGGCGAGCAGCCGCTGGGCCTCGGCCCGCTCCCGGACCGCGCCGCCGAGCAGCAGGACGGCGCCGGTCAGCGCCGAGGTGAGCAGGGCGTTGCCGCCGCCGAAGCGGTCGGCGGGGGCGATCAGGGACAGGGCCGCGCCGGCCGCGGTGGTGACCAGCCAGACCGCGACCAGGGTGCGCCGGGGCTCGCGCAGCGCCAGCGGCAGCATCAGCAGCAGGTACCCCACGATGGCGGGGGGCGGCCAGGGCCAGGGGGCGGAGACGGAGTGCCCGGTGTCCAGGATCAGGACGGAGGTCAGCAGCTGGGCGCCGCCGATCAGCCACCAGGCCGGCAGCGGGCGGACCACCGCGAGCAGCAGCGGCAGGGTCTGGACGACCATCAGGGGCGCGGCGAGCCCGGCGCCCAGCCGGTAGTCGTCCAGGAGCACGCTGATGCCGCTGGGCAGCAGCGAGGCGACCGCGGCCACCGCGCAGACGTACGGCAGCAGGCGTAGCCACCGCTGCGGCGCGTGGGCGAGCAGCGGGGTGTGGTCGGGGGAGGGGCGGGTGAGCGGGGCGAGCAGGGAACGCAGGGTGCGCAGGGCGGCCGGGGCGGGGGCGCCTCGCCGGGCCGGCCCGGTCGGCGGGCTGATCATCGGGCCAGCCTAGGCATCCGGGCCGGCCGCGTCGTCCGACCGGGGTGGGTGATCGCGCGTAGTACCGGGGTATGACGCCGGCCGGCCCGGGGCGGGCCGCTCGTCGCCATCCGCTCAGCGCCAGTCGCCGGCGAGCGTCGGGCCCAGTGCGTCGAAGTGGCGGCCGATCAGGGCGATCATCCCCTCGGGGCCGGTGGCCTCGCGGTCGGGCGTCCAGGAGAGGTGGGCGGAGCGGAGCACCGCGCCGAAGACGGCCGCGATCACGGTGGGGCGCAGGTCCTCGGCCGGGTCCAGGCCCTCGCGTTCGGCGATCACCCCGGCGACGATCCGCTCCTGCTCGGTGATCCGGCGCAGGTGGGCGGCGAGCAGGGTCGGGGTGGACTCGATGAGCTCCATCAGCTCCAGGGCGCTGGTGACCGAGCCGGGGCCGGCGTGGTCGGCCGATCCGAGCTCGCGCCAGGACTCGACGATCGCGGCGCGCAGCGCGGTGAGCGGGTTCTCGCCGGCGGGGCGCAGCCGCAGCCGCTCGATGAAGTAGTCCTCGGCGTCGGCCATGACGGCGAGCGCGACCTCGTCCTTGTTGGCGAAGTAGCGGAAGAAGGTGCGCTGGGAGACGTCCACGGCGGCGGCGATCTCGTCCACGGTGGTGCCGGCGAAGCCCTGGTTGAGGAAGAGCCGGTGGGCGGCCTCGACCAGCGCGTCCCTGGTCCGCTGCTTCTTGCGCTCGCGCAGGCCGAGGGCCGGGGCGGGTGCGGCGGACGGGGGCTGAGCGGCCATGGCGGGTGCCCTCCGGGGCGGTTGGTGCGGGCGGGGTCCAGGACAACTCTAGCGCTCTGACAAATGGCAGCTACACGCACACGTCACTGTTTGCCGAATGTCAGCGACTGACATAATGTCCCGGGGTGGCGCCCGCCGGGCCGGACGACCTGTGGGGACGGGTGGGCCCGGGACGCCACCACCGA
This sequence comes from Kitasatospora sp. NPDC004240, assembly GCF_053603215.1. Taxonomy (NCBI): domain Bacteria; kingdom Bacillati; phylum Actinomycetota; class Actinomycetes; order Kitasatosporales; family Streptomycetaceae; genus Kitasatospora; species Kitasatospora sp. NPDC004240. Next base: position 3,178 of record NZ_JBSGFD010000253.1, read on the forward strand.
GCCAGCTCCCCCGCGACGCCCCCGGAGGGCACGAGATGAGTCAGTCCGTCGTCAAGAGCGGCACGGCGGTCACCCCGCCGCCGAGCACCGCACCCCCGTCCGGGAGGAGCCTCAAGGGGCACCCCTGGCTGACCCTGCTGACCGTCGCGGTCGGCGTGATGATGGTCGCCCTGGACGGCACCATCGTGGCCATCGCCAACCCGGCCATCCAGGCCGACCTCAAGGCCGCGCCCGCCGACATCCAGTGGGTGACCAGCGGGTACCTGCTGGCCCTCGCGGTGTTCCTGATCACCGCAGGCAAGATCGGCGACCGCTTCGGCCACCGCAACACCTTCCTGGTCGGCGCGGTCGGCTTCGCCGCCACCTCGGCCGCGATCGGCTTCGCCACCGACATCCGTACGGTGATCGCCTTCCGGGTGCTCCAGGGCCTGTTCGGCGCCCTGCTCCAGCCGGCCGCGCTCGGCCTGCTGCGCGGGGCCTTCCCGGCCGAGCGGCTCAACATGGCGATCGGCATCTGGGGCGGGGTGATCGGCGCCTCCACCGCGGCCGGGCCGATCGTCGGCGGCCTGCTGGTCGAGCACGTCAACTGGCAGTCGGTGTTCTTCATCAACGTCCCGGTCGGCCTGCTCGCGCTCGGCCTGGGCCTGTGGGTGCTCAAGGACGTCCGCGCCGAGAACGCCGCCAGGTCCTTCGACGTCCCGGGCATCCTGCTGCTGTCGGCGGCGATGTTCGCGCTGGTCTGGGGCATCATCAAGGCCCCCGAGTGGGGCTGGGGCGACCTTGGCACCCTGCTCTTCCTGGGCGGCGCGGTGGTGCTGATGACCGCCTTCGCGGCCTGGCAGCGGGTGGCCCGCGAGCCGCTGGTCCCGCTCGGCCTGTTCCGTTCGGTCCCGCTGTCGGCCGGCACCCTGCTGATGGTGCTGATGGCCTTCTCGTTCTTCGGCGCGATCTTCTTCGTGACCTTCTACCTGCAGAACGTCCACGGCATGTCGCCGGTCTCGGCCGGCGTCCACCTGCTGCCGATGACCGCGATGATGATCGTCGGCTCGCCGATCGCCGGCATCGCGATCGGCAGGCTCGGCCCCCGCGTGCCGATCGTGGCCGGCATGCTGATCACCACCGTCGCGATGTACGGCATGTCCACCCTGGACGCGGGCTCCGGCACCGGCGTCATGTCGCTGTGGTTCGTGCTGATGGGCCTGGGCATCAGCCCGGTCATGGTCGGCGCCACCGAGGTGATCGTCGGCAACGCCCCGCTGGAGCTCTCCGGCGTGGCGGGCGGTCTGCAGCAGGCCGCGATGCAGGTCGGCGGCAGCCTCGGCACCGCGGTGCTGGGCGCGCTGATGGCCGCCCGGGTCGGCGACGTGCTGCCGGAGAACTGGGCGAAGGCCGGTCTGCCGCCGGTCGAGGGCGCGCAGGCGCAGGGCCTGGAGCAGGCCGCCCAGCTCGGCATCGCCCCGCCGGCCCCGCCCGGCACCCCGCAGCAGGCGGTCGACGCGATGGCCGGAGCCGTCCACGACTCCTTCGTCAGCGGCATGTCGCTGGCCTTCGCGGTCGCCGCCGTGGTCGCCTTCGGCGCCGCCCTGCTGGGCCTGCTGACCCGCCGCGGCAGCACCGACGCCGGGCCCGCCGTGCACATCTGACGGCGCCCGCGACAGCCTCGGCGGCCCCGGACCCGTTCATCGGGCCGGGGCCGCCTCCGTGCGTTCACGCCGGAGGGCCGGACCCCCGTACGGGAGTCTGGCCCTCCGTGTGTCACCGGTGCCCAGGGCCTGAGGATCAGGCCTCGCCGCCCGCGGCGCCCGGGTCGGCCGCCGCCACGTCCAGCAGCTGGTAGCGGTCGATCGCGTCCTTCAGCGCGCTGCGGTCGACCTTGCCCTGCTTGGCGAGCTCGGTGAGCACCGCCAGGACGACCGACTGCGCGTCGATGTGGAAGAAGCGACGGGCCGCGCCACGGGTGTCGGCGAAGCCGAAGCCGTCGGCGCCCAGCGACTGGTACTGACCCGGCACCCAGCGCGAGATCTGGTCCGGCACCGCGCGCATCCAGTCGGAGACCGCGACGAACGGACCCTCGGAGCCCTGGAGCTTGGCGGTCACGTACGGGACGCGCTGCTGCTCCTCGGGGTGCAGCAGGTTGAACTCCTCGGCCTCCACCGCGTCGCGGCGCAGCTCGTTCCAGGAGGTCGCGGACCACACGTCGGCCTTGACGTTCCACTCCTCGGCGAGGACGCGCTGGGCCTCCAGGGCCCACGGCACGGCCACGCCGGAGGCGAGGATCTGGGCCGGGATCTGGCCGCCGGTGGCCGGCGCGTACTTGTGCAGACCCTTGAGGATGCCCTCGACGTCGACGTTCTCCGGCTCGGCCGGCATCTTGATCGGCTCGTTGTAGACGGTGAGGTAGTAGAACACGTCCTCGCCGTTCGGGTGCTCCTCGCTGGAGCCGTACATCCGCCGCAGACCGTCCTGGACGATGTGCGCGATCTCGAAGCCGTACGCGGGGTCGTACGCGACGACGCCCGGGTTGGTCGAGGCCAGCAGGTGCGAGTGGCCGTCGGCGTGCTGCAGGCCCTCACCGGTCAGCGTGGTCCGGCCGGCGGTGGCGCCGAGCACGAAGCCACGGGCCAGCTGGTCGGCCATCTGCCAGAACTGGTCACCGGTGCGCTGGAACCCGAACATCGAGTAGAAGACGTACACCGGGATCAGCGGCTCGCCGTGGGTGGCGTAGGACGAGCCGGCGGCGATCAGCGAGGCGGTGCAACCGGCCTCGGAGATGCCGTCGTGCAGCATCTGGCCCTTCGGGGACTCCTTGTAGGCCAGCAGCAGATCGCGGTCGACCGACTCGTAGGTCTGGCCGAGCGGGTTGTAGATCTTCGCCGACGGGAACAGCGAGTCCATGCCGAAGGTGCGGTACTCGTCGGGCGCGATCGGCACGAAGCGGTTGCCGATGCCCTTGTCCCGCATGAGGTCCTTGAGCAGCCGGACGAACGCCATGGTGGTGGCGATGGTCTGGTTGCCCGAGCCCTTCTTGACCGCCTTGTACGCGTCCTCGCCCGGCAGCTCCAGCTTGCGCGGCCGCACCTTGCGGGTCGGCATGTAGCCGCCCAGCTCCTTGCGGCGGTCGTGCATGTACTGGATCTCCTCCGAGTCACGGCCCGGGTGGTAGTAGGGCGGGTAGCCCTCCTCCAGCTGCTTGTCCGTGATCGGGATGTGCAGGCGGTCGCGGAAGCGCTTCAGGTCCTCGACCGTCAGCTTCTTCATCTGGTGCGTCGCGTTGCGGCCCTCGAAGTTCGGGCCGAGGGTCCAGCCCTTGACCGTCTGGGCGAGGATGACCGTCGGCTGGCCCGTGTGCTCGCGGGCCGCCTTGAACGCCGCGTACACCTTGGCGTGGTCGTGACCGCCGCGGCCCAGGTGCTGGATCTGCTGGTCGGTCATGCTCTCGACCATCTTGCGCAGCCGCAGGTCGCTGCCGAAGAAGTGCTCGCGGATGTACGAGCCGGTCTCGGTGGCGTAGGTCTGGAACTGGCCGTCCACCGTGGTGTTCAGCTTGTTCACCAGGACGCCGTCGCGGTCCTGCGCGAGCAGCGGGTCCCAGCTGCGGTCCCAGATGAGCTTGATCACGTTCCAGCCGGCGCCGCGGAACTGCGACTCCAGCTCCTGGATGATCTTGCCGTTGCCGCGGACCGGGCCGTCGAGGCGCTGCAGGTTGCAGTTGACCACGAAGGTGAGGTTGTCCAGGCCCTCGCGCGCGGCCAGCGACAGCTGGCCCAGCGACTCGGGCTCGTCCATCTCGCCGTCGCCCAGGAAGGCGTACACGTGCGAGTCGGAGGTGTCCTTGATGCCGCGGTGCTCCAGGTAGCGGTTCATCCGGGCCTGGTAGATCGCGCCGAGCGGGCCGAGGCCCATGGACACGGTCGGGAACTCCCAGAAGTCCGGCATCAGCCGCGGGTGCGGGTAGCTGGACAGGCCGTACGGGAACTTGGACTTCTCCTGGCGGAACGCGTCCAGCTGCTGCTCGGTGAGCCGGTCCAGCAGGAAGGCGCGGGCGTAGATGCCCGGGGACGCGTGACCCTGGAAGAAGATCTGGTCGCCGGACTCGCCCTCGGCGTCCTTGCCGCGGAAGAAGTAGTTGAAGCCCACGTCGTAGAGCGACGCGGAGGAGGCGAAGGTGGCGATGTGGCCGCCGACGCCGATGCCCGGGCGCTGGGCGCGCGAGACCATGACGGCCGCGTTCCAGCGGGTCGCGTTGAGGACCTTGCGCTCGATCTCCTCGTTGCCGGGGAAGAACGGCTCGTCCTTGGTGGCGATGGTGTTGACGTAGTCCGTGCTGCGCATCTCGGGCACGGCGACGCGCTTCTCGCGGGCGCGCTCGATCAGGCGGAGCATCAGGTAGCGGGCGCGCTCGCGCCCCCGCTCGTCGATGGCCGCGTCAAGCGACTCCAGCCATTCCGCGGTCTCCTCGGGATCGAAGTCCGGGACCTGACTCGGAAGGCCGCCAATGATGATCGGGTTGCGATCGGATCCGGAAGCCACGCTGTTCCTTCACTGTCGGTCGAAACTTAGGTGTGTCGCGCCGCCTCCATCGTGCTACCGCGCTCGGAGATCCGTCATCTCTACCGACCGGTAACCGTTCCGCCTGGTGAGCGGGCCGGTCTGGTGGTGTCCGACACGGGCGCTGTTGCCCGCGCTGTGCACCACCGGGTGTTACGAAAAGAGGTGGTCCGACCTGGTTGCCCGACCGTCCGATGGCGGCCGGTCGGGGTGAGGGCCAACAGGAGACTCTACGCCCGCGCACGCGCCGACCCGAATGCCGTTCGCATCTCGGGCATGCGTACGGGCTGCGTGCGGGGGGTGCGGGCCTGCGGGCCGGGACCTCCCGAAGCATCCTTGTCCTACGCAGAGAAGGGCAAATCGGTGTGATTCCCACCACGTCCACCGGCGTGTCACGGCGCGACACGTCAACCTTTGGGGGGGATCGGGGGTCGGGTACTTGCGCGAACCGCCGCGCCCGTGTGGACTACGGCCACAGCCTCGGCATGGACGCCGAGCCGAATACTGGAGGTTATTCCCGTGAGCGCGACCGCGGACCCCGCGGACAAGTCCAACCCGGCACACCGTCTCGGCTTCGAAGCGGGCCAGATCATCCAGGAGCTGGGGTACGACGAAGACACTGACCAGGATCTCCGCGATGGCATCGAGGAGGTCACCGGGACGGATCTCGTCGACGAGGACTACGACGACGTCGCCGACGCCGTCCTGCTGTGGCACCGCGACGACGACGGGGATCTCACCGACGCCCTCGTCGACGCCCTGGAATACCTGGCCGAGGGCGGCCTCATCTGGCTGCTGACGCCCAAGACCGGCCGTGACGGCCACATCGAGGCCTCCGACATCGCCGACGCGGCCCGCACCGCCGGCCTGTCGCAGACCAGCTCGATCGCGATCGCGAAGGACTGGGCGGCCACCCGCCTGGCCACCAAGGCGGTCACCAAGCCGGGCAAGCGCTGACCCGCCCGGAAACAGCCCCGACCGGGCCCCGCTGGAGCTTCCTCCAGCGGGGCCCGGCCGTTTCGCCGGCCCGCTCGGAGGACCCGCCGTGGGCCTTGTTCGCCGAGGGCGAAAGCGGGGGCGCCGGGCACCCGGGCCCTCACTCGTCCGGCCGAACCGCCCCGATCGGATGCGAGGATGTGCCTCGCCGCCGCGTCCCCCGCGCGGCCATCCGCGTCAGAAAGGTCCCACCATGGCGATCGAGGTCGGCACCCAGGCCCCGGACTTCCAGCTCAAGAACCAGCACGGCGAGCTGATCCAGCTCTCCGACTACCGGGACAAGAAGAACGTCGTCCTGGTCTTCTACCCCTTCGCCTTCACCGGTGTCTGCACCGGCGAGGTCTGCGCGATCCAGAAGGAGCTGCCGCGGCTGCAGAACGACGAGGTGCAGATCCTCGCCGTCTCCGCGGACTCGCCCTTCACCCTGCGCGTCTTCGCCGAGCAGGAGGGCCTGGAGTACCCGCTGCTGTCCGACTTCTGGCCGCACGGCGCGGTCGCGCAGGCGTACGGCGTCTTCAACGAGGAGAAGGGCTGCGCGGTCCGCGGCACCTTCGTGATCGACAAGTCCGGCGTGGTCCGCTGGTCCGTGATCAACGACCTGCCGGACGCCCGTGACGAGCAGGAGTACCTGAACGTCCTCGGCGCGCTCTGAGGTCCTCCTCCGGGGGCCGCCGGGCCCGGTGCGGGCGGAATTCGAACAGCCACGCCGGGCCCGTTCCCTGCGCGGGACGGGAACCCGGCACTACGATCGGTCCGTTGGCAGGTCAGAGGCCGGGCGGCAAGGGCCGGCCGGAGCCTCTGACCGCACCACCGGGGGCACCAGGGAGTGCCTCCCGATTCTTGGAGGACAAGTGGGTGTCAGCCTGAGCAAGGGCGGCAATGTCTCGCTCACCAAGGAGGCCCCCGGCCTGACGGCCGTGATCGTCGGCCTTGGCTGGGACGTCCGGACCACCACGGGCACGGATTTCGACCTGGACGCCAGCGCTCTGCTCTGCAACGACCAGGGCAAGGTCGGCACGGACGGGAACTTCGTCTTCTTCAACAACCTGACGAGCCCCGACGGCTCCGTCGAGCACACCGGCGACAACCTCACCGGTGAGGGCGAGGGCGACGACGAGCAGATCAAGGTCAACCTGGCCGGCGTGCCGGCCGACGTGTCCAAGATCGTCTTCCCGGTGTCCATCTACGACGCCGAGAACCGCACCCAGAACTTCGGCCAGGTCCGCAACGCCTTCATCCGCGTGGTGAACCAGGCGGACAGCAAGGAGCTGGCCCGCTACGACCTCTCGGAGGACGCCTCCACCGAGACGGCCATGGTCTTCGGCGAGCTCTACCGCAACGGCGCCGAGTGGAAGTTCCGTGCGATCGGCCAGGGCTACGCCTCCGGCCTGCGCGGCATCGCCCAGGACTTCGGCGTCAACGTCTGACCCGTCGGGCGCCCCGGGGCCCCGTACGACCCGGCACCACCGGCCGGGGCCGCCGCCCG
>NZ_JBSGFD010000254.1:0-10135 GCF_053603215.1 Kitasatospora sp. NPDC004240
TGGGCGGCGCCCCGCGCCCCGGCGCGAAGTCGTCCGCGCCCTCGGTGCCCCCCACCGCCGCCCCCGAGGCCGGCGCGGCCGCCGGCAGCGGCACGACGGCCGGTGGCGGCACGGCGGGCAGCGGCACCGTGTACCGCGAGGAGCGGCTCGCCGCCCAGGTGCAGCGGCTGGTCGCCGGGGCCGGCGCCCAGCCGTCCGCCGGGCCGCCGGTGGAGGTCGAGCCGGGTCTCTCCGGCGGGTCCTGCCCGGCGCCCGCCGGGGGCTCCCCGCTGGCCACCGACCGCGGCACCTTCGCGGGCGCCCCGGCCGAAGTCTGGGTGTACGCCGTCCCGGGCCGCCCCGACCAGCTGGACGTCTACCTCCGCTCCCCCGGCTGCGGCCCGCTCCTGCTGCACCGGACGGTCCCCGCCCGCTGACCCGCCCGGGCCGGGGCACCGCCCGGCCGGTACCACCCGAACCACCCGCCCCACCGTTCGATCCATGCCCCGCCCCGCCGCCCCGCTCCCACAGTGCGGTCACTGGTACTGATCCGCCTGGGAATGCGAGACACTGGTCAGTCGTTGTCCCGGGCGGCGGAGCAGAACCGCCCTCCCCGCACCTAGCGCGGGTCGCGATGCGAACCAGGAGATGCAGTGAGCGACGTCCGTAACGTGATCATCATCGGTTCCGGCCCGGCCGGCTACACGTCGGCGCTCTACACGGCCCGTGCCTCCCTCAAGCCGTTGGTCTTCGAGGGGGCCGTCACCGCCGGCGGTGCCCTGATGAACACCACCGAGGTCGAGAACTTCCCCGGCTTCCGGGACGGCATCATGGGCCCCGAGCTGATGGACAACATGCGGGCGCAGGCCGAGCGCTTCGGCGCCGAGCTGGTCCCGGACGACATCGTCGCGGTCGACCTCACCGGCGACGTCAAGACCGTCACCGACTCCGAGGGCAACGTCCACAAGGCCCGCGCCGTGATCGTCACCACCGGCTCCCAGCACCGCAAGCTGGGCCTGCCGAACGAGGACGCCCTCTCCGGCCGCGGGGTCTCCTGGTGCGCCACCTGTGACGGCTTCTTCTTCCGCGACCAGGACATCGCGGTGGTCGGCGGCGGCGACACCGCTCTGGAGGAGGCGACCTTCCTCTCCCGCTTCGCCCGCAGCGTCACGATCATCCACCGCCGGGACACCCTGCGCGCCTCCAAGGCGATGCAGGAGCGCGCCTTCGCGGACGAGAAGATCCGCTTCGAGTGGGACAGCGCGGTCGAGGCGATCCACGGCGACCCGAAGCTGACCGGTGTCACCCTGCGCGACACCACCACCGGCGAGACCCGCGAGCTGGCCGTCACCGGTCTGTTCATCGCGATCGGCCACGACCCGCGCACCGAGCTGTTCAAGGGCCAGCTGGACCTCGACGCCGAGGGCTACCTCAAGGTCGAGTCCCCCTCGACCCGGACCAACATCCCGGGTGTCTTCGCCGCCGGTGACGTCGTCGACCACACCTACCGCCAGGCCATCACCGCCGCCGGCACCGGCTGCTCCGCCGCGCTGGACGCCGAGCGCTACCTGGCCTCGCTGGCCGACCTGGAGGCCCAGGCCGCGGCCGTCGCGGTCTGATCCCACCGATCCCCGGGACGGGGGTGCTCCCCGCGCGACCGCGCGGGACACTCCCGCCCCGCCAGGCCGAAACAGAACGGGCCCGTTCGTTGTTGTAGACCTGGCAGCCCTCTCCCGTTTGACCCTTAGGAGTGACCGTGGCCGGCGCCACCACCACCGTGACCGACAAGACGTTCGATGCCGACGTCCTGCAGAGTGACAAGCCCGTCCTCGTCGACTTCTGGGCCACCTGGTGCGGCCCGTGCCGCCAGGTCGCCCCGATCCTGGAGGAGATCGCCGCCGAGCACGGCGACAAGCTGACCGTCGCCAAGCTGGACGTCGACGTCAACCAGCAGACCGCCGCGGCGTACAACGTGATCTCGATCCCGACCCTGATCCTGTACAAGAACGGCGAGCCGGTGAAGCAGATCACCGGTGCCCGTCCGAAGGCCGCGCTGCTGCGCGAGCTGGACGGTCTCATCTAGGTCCGGCACACGACGATGGCGGGGCCCCGGCCGGGGCCCCGCCATCGTCGTTCCCGGGCCTCGGACCGGCCCGGGGGAGCGGCCCGGGGACCGGCCCAGGGGGTCACGCGTTCAGAACGGCCGCAGCGCCGGCTCCTTCCGCGCCCCGCCCAGCAGCCGCTCCAACGCCACCTCCACGTCGCCCTTCCAGGAGAGCGTGGTCCGCGCCTCCAGCCGCAGCCGCGGGTAGCGCTGGTGCGGCCGCACCGTCTTGAAGCCGACCGCCAGCAGGTGGTCGGCGGGCAGCACGCAGCCGGGCAGCTCCCGGCCGACCGCCCCGAAGGCCTCGATCGCCCGGAACCCCCGTCCCAGGAGGTCCTTGGCCACGGTCTGCACCAGCACCCGTCCGAGCCCCTGGCGCTGATAGCCCGGCACCACCCGGCTGATCATCAGCTGGACGGCGTCCGGCGAGACCGGACTCGTCGGGAAGGACTGCGAGCGCGGTACGTAGGCGGGCGGCGCGTAGAGCACGAACCCCGCCGGGACGTCGTCCACGTAGACGATCCGACCGCAGGACCCCCATTCCAGCAGCACGGCGGAGATCCACCCCTCCTTCTCCAGCTCCGGCTTCCCTGACTCCACCGCGGAACGCCCGCTGACCGGGTCCAGCTCCCAGAACACGCAGGAGCGGCAGGTCGTCGGAAGGTCCTCCAGGTTGTCCAGTGTCAGCGGAGCGATCCGGCGTCCCATGCCCCGTACCTCCTCCTCCACGCCACAGTCGAGCATTCCCCCCGAACGCCGATGGGTGCATGTTTCACGTGAAACATCCGCTCACGTGGAACATGCACCCATCGATGACACCCGTACGGCATCCGATCAGCTCTGGGTCAGCCGGATCCCGTCCTCGCCCGGGGCCAGGCTGTCCAGGATCCGGTTCAGGTCGTCCACCGAGCCGAACTCCAGGACCACCTTGCCCTTGCCGAGCTTGCCGTTCCGCTCCGTGACCTCGACCTTGACCCGGGTCTCGAAACGGTCGGAGAGCCGCGAGGCCAGGTCGCCGAAGGCCGGCGAGATCCGCTTGCCCGTCTTGGGCGCGACCGCCTTCTGGGGCTTCGACGTCTCGCTGTTGAGCAGGATGACGAGTTCCTCGGTGGTCCGCACCGAGAGGCCCTCCGGGTTGATCCGCGCGGCCAGCTCCTCGCACCGGGACTGGTCGTCCAGCCGGAGCAGCGCACGGCCGTGCCCCGCGCTCAGCGTCCCGGCGGCGAGTCGGTTCCGGACGGCCGCCGGCAGCTTCATCAGCCGCAGGGTGTTGGAGACGTGCGGACGCGAGCGGCCGATCCGGTCCGCCAGCTCGTCGTGGGTGCAGCCGAAGTCCCGCAGCAGCTGGTCGTAGGCGGCCGCCTCCTCCAGCGGGTTCAGCTCCGCCCGGTGGAGGTTCTCCAGGAGGGCGTCCAGCAGCAGCTTGTCGTCCTCGGTGGCCCGGACGATCGCCGGGATCCGCTCCAGCCCGGCCTCCTTGGAGGCCCGCAGCCGGCGCTCGCCCATGATGAGCTCGTAGCGCTCGGGGCCCGCCTGCCGCACCACCACCGGCTGGAGCAGGCCCACCTCCTTGATGGAGGTCACCAGCTCGGCGAGCTTGTCCGCGTCGAAGGCCTCGCGCGGCTGGCGCGGGTTCGGCGTGATGGCGTCCAGCGGCAGCTCGGCGAACCAGGCGCCGACCACCTTGGCCGAGACGTTCTCCGACTCCAGGCCCTCCACCGCGGCCCTCGCCGCCACCGTGCCGCGCCCGGCCGGAAGCGACCCCGCCGGAAGCGACCCGGCGGCCGGCGCCGCCGCCCCGGCAGCCACTATGTCGGCCGGGTTGGTGGTGCGGATCAGCGCCTCAAGCCCTCGTCCCAGACCCCTGCGACCACTCACCGATTGCCCTCCGTCGTACCGTGCTGTGCCACCGGGGCACCGTACCCCGTACCGCCTCGCTGCTGCCCGACCACCGGGCCGCCGCCGCCGACGCCCACCGCGCGCATCGCCAGCTCCCGGGCGGCCTCCAGGTAGGAGAGCGCCCCCGTGGAACCGGGATCGTACGTGAGGACCGTCTGCCCGTAGCTGGGGGCCTCCGAGACGCGGACCGAGCGCGGGATCGCGGTCTGCAGCACCTCGTTCTGGAAGTGCGTCCGGACCTCCTCGGCGACCTGGGCGGCCAGCCGGGTGCGGGCGTCGTACATGGTGAGCAGGATGGTGGAGACGTGCAGTGCGGGGTTCAGGTGGGCCCGGACCAGCTCGACGTTGCGCAGCAGCTGGCCGAGGCCCTCCAGCGCGTAGTACTCGCACTGGATCGGGATCAGCACCTCCTGGCCGGCCACCATGGCGTTGACCGTCAGCAGGCCGAGCGAGGGCGGGCAGTCGATCAGGATGTAGTCGAGCGGCTGCTCGTAGGCCGCGATGGCGCGCTGGAGACGGCTCTCCCGGGCGACCAGGGAGACCAGCTCGATCTCCGCGCCGGCCAGGTCGATGGTGGCGGGAACGCAGAACAGGCCCTCGACGTCCCGGACCGGCTGGACCACGTCCGCCATCGGACGACCCTCGACCAGCACGTCGTAGATCGAGGGCACATCGGCGTGGTGGTCGATGCCGAGCGCGGTGGAGGCGTTGCCCTGCGGGTCGAGGTCGACCACCAGGACGCGCAGTCCGTGCATGGCGAGCGAGGCCGCCAGGTTGACGGTGGTGGTGGTCTTGCCCACCCCGCCCTTCTGGTTGGCCACCACTATCACCCGGGTGGCGGCGGGCCTGGGCAGCCCCTCGCCGGCCCGGCCGATCGCCTGGACCGCAGCCTGGGCGGCACGCGCGATGGGCGTGTCATCGATCTGGTCGACGGTCTCCGAGTCCTGCATGGGGGTCAGTGTTTCACGTGAAACCGGAGCGGCAACAGTCACCGCCCGGTTGCGGGCCAGGATGCCGGTAAGCATGGAGCGACGTTTCACGTGAAACACCATGCCCGCTTTGCCGGAAATCTGACGGTGCGACACTCCGCAGATCAGTCCCGCGGCCCCCCGGAGGGCGGTGTCCGGGCCCGTACGGCGGCCTGCGGGGTCTCCACGGACCGCCGGGGACCACCCGGCGGCCACCGGCGGCCCGGGGACCACCCGGTGCCGGGACGACGACGGGCGGGTGGTCCGAGGACCACCCGCCCGTTCACCGAGAATTCGCCGGCTCAGCGTCCCCGGCGCCGACCGCCCCGGCCGCGCTCGCCGCCACGCGCGGCGGTGCCCGCGTTGCGTCCGGCACGGGCCATCCGGGCCCGGCGCGCCGCGGCCTTCACCCCGCCGGGGCTCTCCCCCGCCTTGACCTGGACCACCCGGGTCGAGGTCTCCAGGGTGCCCTCGCCGACCGAGATGACCGACCACTCCTCGGCGCCCAGCTTGGCCAGCCCGGCCCGCGAGTCCGCGAGCTCCTGCTCGGCGCTGTCGCCCTTGAGCGCCAGCATCTGGCCGTGCGGGCGCAGCAGCGGCATGCCCCAGCCGGCCAGCCGGTCCAGCGGCGCGACCGCGCGGGCCGTCACCACGTCCACGGCGAGCTTGCCGACCATCTCCTCGGCCCGACCGCGCAGCACGGTCACGTTCTCCAGGCGCAGCTCGCGGACCACCTCCTCCAGGAAGGTGGTGCGGCGCAGCAGCGGCTCCAGCAGCGTCACCGAGACGTCCGGGCGGGCCAGCGCGACGGGGATGCCGGGCAGCCCCGCGCCGGAGCCGACGTCGCACAGCGTGGAGCCGGGCGGCAGCAGCTCGGCGAGCACCGCGCAGTTGAGCACGTGGCGGTCCCAGAGCCGGGGCACCTCGCGCGGGCCGATCAGACCGCGCTGCACGCCGGCGGTGGCCAGCAGCTCGGTGTAGCGGACCGCGGCCTCGTAGCGGTCGCCGAAGATCTGCCGGGCCACGGCCGGCGGCTCGGCCAGGGGCTCGACCACCGGCTCCTCGGTGCCCGTCCCGGGCTCCTCGGCAGCCCCACTCTCCGTGTCCATCTCAGCCTCTCCGCTCACCGGATCCACCGACCCGCTTCTCCGCACTGTTTCACGTGAAACACCAGCCCTCCGGCGCGGCCCCCGCCACCGCTCCCGAGGGACGACGACCCCGCCCGCGCGAGGCGGACGGGGTCGGTCCTTGGCCCACTCGTCACCGAGTCGCCGAGCCCGCTCTCCGGACTCAGGCCGGCAGCACGACCACGCACCGCTGGGGCTCTTCACCCTCCGACTCGCTGCGCAGTCCGGCGGCGGCCACGGCGTCGTGGACGACCTTGCGCTCGAACGGCGTCATCGGCCGCAGCTTGACCTGCTCGCCGGTGCTCTTCGCCTGCTCGGCGGCCTCGGCCCCGAGGGCCGCGAGCTCGGAGCGCTTGCGGGCCCGGAACCCGGCGATGTCCAGCATGAGGCGGCTGCGCTCGCCGGTCTCCCGGTGGACGGCCAACCGGGTCAGCTCCTGGAGCGCCTCCAGCACCTCGCCGTCCTGGCCGACCAGGCGCTGCAGGGCCCGGTCGTTGCCGTCGCTGACGATGGAGACCAGGGCGCGGTCGCCCTCGACGTCCATGTCGATGTCACCGTCGAGATCCGCGATGTCGAGCAGACCCTCCAGGTAGTCCGCCGCGATGTCGCCCTCCTGCTCCAGACGGGCGATGAGGCTGTCGTCGGCGCTGGCGGCGACCTCGGCCTCGACGGCGGAGGTGGTGCCTTCCGTCACTGATGGACTCCTTCGGAATGAGGCCCGGATGGTGGGCCGGGGATGATCGGTGGGCCGCTACGACGGGTCCGGGCCGTCAGGACTTCTTCTTCGGCCGCTGGCCGCCCTGCCCGCCGCGCTTCGGCTGCTGCCGGGTGCCCGGCCGGGTGCCACCGGTCTTCGCCGTCTGCTTGGCCGCGGCCGCCGGCTTGGCGGGCTCGGCCGCGGCGCTCTCCGCGGGTTCCCCGGCCTCGGCCGGGGCGTCCTTGGTCAGGCTGGTCGTCTGCGGGCCGGTGCCGGTGTGCTGGCGCTGCGCCTTGGACTGCTTGCGCGGCTGCTGGCGGCGCACCTGCACGGACTCCTCGACGACCGCGGCGGCGGAGGCGGTGTCCTTCTTGGCGGGGAGCAGACCGAACATCGGGCGCTTGACCACGGAGCCGTCCGGGTTCAGCCGGCCGGCCTTCTTCAGGCGGGCCTGGCGCTCGTCCCAGGCCTGGCTGCCCGGAGTCGGGTTGTTGCGGATGACGATCAGCTGCTGGCCCATCGACCAGACGTTGGTGGTCAGCCAGTAGACCAGGACACCGACGGGGAAGTTGATGCCCATGACCGCGAACATGATCGGGAAGACGTACATCAGCATCTTCTGCTGCTGCATGAACGGCGTCTTGACCGTGAGGTCCATGTTCTTGGTCATCAGCTGGCGCTGGGTGATGAACTGCGACAGCGACATCAGGACGATCATCACGGCGACGACGATCTTGACGCTGAGCTCGTCACTGCTGACGAAGGTCGCGGAGAGCGGGGCACCGAAGATGTGCGCCTGGGCGGCGCTGTCCAGCAGGGTGCCGTCGATCACGCCGATCGGCTCGTGCTCGGCCACCTGGGCCAGCACACCGTAGAGCGCGGTGAAGAACGGCGCCTGCACGAGGATGGGAAGGCAGCTGGAGAACGGGTTGGTACCCGCCTCCTTGTACAGCTTCATCATCTCTTCGGACTGGCGCTGCTTGTCGTTCTTGTAGCGCTCCTGGATGGCCTTCATCTTCGGCTGGATCGCCTGCATGGCCCGGGTCGCCTTGATCTGCTTCACGAAGAGCGGGATCAGGCAGATCCGGATCACGACCACCATCGAGGCGATGGCCAGACCCCAGGCCCAGCCACCGTTCGGGTCGAAGACGTGGCTGTACAGCGAGTGGAACTGGACGATGATCCAGGACACCGCTGTGTACAGGGGGTTCAGGAAGGAGAAGGTCACCGGTCAGGCTCCTTGGACATTGGGATCGGCCGCACGGCCAATGGTCGCCGGGCCCTCGGGGTCCGGACCGGCGGGGGGTGCGGTCTCCACCCGACCGGCGGCGGACCTGCGGTTCAGCAGGTCACGCAGCCGGCGGTGCCACACCGGACGCTTGCGCGGCGGGACATGGTCCACGCCGCCGGGCGTCCACGGATTGCAGCGCAGGATGCGCCAGGCGGTCAGGCCGCCGCCCTTCACCGCCCCGTGCACCTTGACGGCCTCGTAGCCGTAGTGCGAGCAGGAGGGGTAGTAGCGGCAGACCGGACCGAGCAGTGGGCTGATGGTCCACTGGTAGACCCTGATCAGACCCATCAGCAGGTACTTCATCGACCTGCTCCCGTCGGCGCCGTCGCAGCGGGCTCGGCCCTCAGCAATCGCTTCAGCGCCGCGTCCAGGTCGTGTTCGAGGTCCTGGTACGAGGCGGACGCGGCCTGGGGCAGCGCACGCACCACTATCAGGCTACCGGGGGGCAGCCTGAAGAGACGATCACGAACGAGATGCCGCAACCGGCGTTTCACCACGTTGCGGACGACCGCCGGGCCGACGGCCTTGCTCACGACGAAACCCGCACGCGCCGAAGGAGTCCCCTCGGCGACGTGCGGGCGGGAGTCGCTGGTCCGGTCGGCCTGGCCCTTGAGGTCACCGTCTCTGCTGAGATGGACGACCAGTAGGGGCCGGCCGGCCCGGCGACCGCGTTTCACCGCGGTCGCGAAGTCCTGGCGCCGCCGCAGCCGATTCTCGGAGGGCAGCACGACAGACTCTGGCGCGGATCAGGCGGACAGGCTGGCGCGGCCCTTGCCACGGCGGGCAGCCAGGATGGCGCGGCCGGCGCGGGTACGCATCCGCAGCCGGAAGCCGTGGGTCTTCGCGCGACGACGGTTGTTCGGCTGGAAGGTGCGCTTGCTCACTCGGGGGCTCCTGAGATGAATCGTAGGATGACGGGAGGTCGCTTGGCCGTCACCGTGCGTCCGCGTGATCTCCCCTAGTTCGGAAATCCGGCCCATCTCCCCAGTTCGGCTGGGGTTTGAGGCAATCCACGGCGCCCGTGCTGCGCGCCTTATGGAGCGGGTGGACCCGCGGACATGCGGCAGCGGCCATCGACAACTCGACCTGGTTACGGTACGCGGGACGGGGTGCGAGGGTCAAACCAGCCGTTCACCGAGTCCTCCGCCCACAGCCTGTGGACAACGACTTGAATCGGCTCTGTTCGCTGACTACCGTTGCAGGACTTGTCTGGTTTGTTCTTCGCAACCGCCGGTCCCCGGAGCAACCGACAGATCCACAGTCTCCAGATCCACCACCCCCCTGCTGGAGCCGCGGGGAACCGAGAAAGCGTGCACCAGTGGCTGATGTCAACAGCGACCTCGTCCCGGTCTGGACGAGGGTCGTCGAGCGGCTGGTCAGCGACCCGGACGTCGGGGAGATGGACAAGCAGTGGGTGCAGCGCACCCAGCCGATGTGGATGATGCACGACACCGCCCTGCTGGCCACCCCGAACGAGCGGGCCAAGCAGGTGCTGGAGGGCCGGCTGCTCCCGCAGCTGACCGACGCCCTCAGCCGCGAGCTCAACCGGCCGGTCCGGATCGCCGTGATGGTCGACGCCAACGCCGTCCCCACCATGCCCGGGCCCGTCCCGGCCGAGCCGCCCGCCCCGGAGCCGTACCCCGCCGTCGAGCCGTACCCGGGCGACCACCAGGGCGGCGACTACGGCCGCCAGGCGTACGAGCGCCCCTACGAGCCCGACTACGGGCGTGAGCGGTACGACGACGGCTACGAGCAGCGCCCGGCGCCCCCGTACGGCGGCCCGGGTAGGCCGCCCGCCTGGGAGGGCCGCCCGGCCTACCCCGAGCCTGGCCCCGGCTACGGCGAACCGTCCTACGGCGACCCGCACCAGGGCTACCCCGAACCGGACCCCGGGTACGAGCCCGAGGAGCCGCCCACCCCGGCGCGCCCCCGGCCGCTGCCCGGCCCGTCGGCGACCACCCAGGGCGACCTGTTCGGCGGCGCGTACGGCCCCGGTCCCGGCGAGAGGCGAGGGCCTCGTCGAGGTGGCGGAGCAGTTCGTGGAGCTGGCGGACGACCGGGAACACCTCG
>NZ_JBSGFD010000255.1:0-10101 GCF_053603215.1 Kitasatospora sp. NPDC004240
CTCCACCCTCGAACGCGGCATCCGCCGAGACGACAACCTCGCCAACGCCTACCGCGACTGGCTCACCGCCGCTTGACAGCCAATAGGAGCATCAATGTGTCCGATCACGATGTAATGCGGCTGGAACATCGCCCGCCGTCGGAGCGCGTCCGCGCTGCGGTCTGCGGTCACCTGGCGACGCCGCCATCAAACCCGATCCCGCACCAGCCACTACCGACGACAAGCCGCATCCCAGGTATGAAGATCACGATCTACAGCTGGAGTACTAACGCCCCAGCATGAGGAACACGCCCGTATCCGTAGCGAGAAGGACATCCGCCGAGGCGGCAGAGCATCCCTCGCCGCCTGATCGAGCAGCCCGGCGAACCCGTGCGGTCACAGCACCGGCTCCGGGTGAATCCCCGCGGACGGGTGGCGCCGAAGGAGGTCAGTCGTCCGGCCAGAGGGCGTGGACGTCCAGGCGCACCGCCCACGTTCCGGCCGTGCCGGCGCCGACGAGGGTGCCGTTGGCGGTGAGGGCGAGGGAGTCGGCGCGGTGCAGGGCGGGGATGGTCAGGGCCCGGCCGGTGAGCAGGTGCCAGAGGTCCAGGCGCTGGTCGGACCAGGAGACGGCGAGGACCGGGCCCCTGGGGGTGGCGGCGAGGGCGAGGCCGAGGGGGACGGCCGTGCGGCGCTGCTCGACGAGGACGGGGTCGCCGCCGGTGGCGGTGTCCCAGAGGCGGATGCTGCCGTCGAGGGCGCCAGCGACGAGCAGGACCGTTTCGCCGTCGGGGAGTTCGAGGCCGGCCAGCGAGCAGACCGGTGCCGCGTGGGGGCGGAAGACCCGCGGGTACTCCTCGTCCTCGCGCCACAGGTGGACCTGGCCCTTGCCGTCGCCGACGGCGGCCGTGCGGCGGGTGGACCCGAGGGCGGTGGGCCGGTCGGCGGGGTCGAGGAGGGCGGCGCCGTTGTGGTGCAGGGTGAGCCGGAGGGCGTCGAGCGGGATCTCCTCGGCGCCGGGCATGCCGAGCGGGTGGATGCTGCCGTTGGCGTCCAGGGCGAGGACGGTGTCCAGGCCGAACAGGGCGAGCCCGGCGGGGGCGTGCAGCGGGGTCGGGCCGAACAGGTCGATGACCGCGCCGTCGCGCAGGTCGTGCGCGGTGAGCCGGCCGAGCGGGCCGCTGATGACGGCGGTCGCGGCGACCGGGCTGACGGCGAGGGCGGCGGCCGGGCGGCGCAGGGTCCAGCGGCCGTACCAGCCGGCGGAGACGGCGAGCGGCCGCAGGTACTCGGCGAGTTGCCCGTCCAGGCCGACGGCGGCGGTGTGCAGCACGGCGGCGCGGTCGGCCTCGCTCAGGCCGGGGACGGAGAGGGCGGGCGCGGCCCGGTGCCAGACCTCGCGGAGCCGGCCGGGGACGGGCAGGTCGGGGTCGGCGAGGGCGGCGGTGATCGCCGCGACGGGGCCGTGCACCAGGTAGCCGGGGTCGGTGAGCAGGGCGCGGGCGGCCTCGGGGAGGTGGTCGAGCGCGTGCTCGCGGTCCTCCTCGGCGACCAGCGTCCAGTCCTGGCCGGGGACCAGCGTGTCGGCGACGGGCTCGCGCGGGGCGGGCACCGTGGGGGCGTCGGGCAGGGGCGGGACGGAGACGACGAGGGTGGCGTCGAGGTCGACGCCGCCGAGGTCGGCGAGCGCCACCGGGTCGTCCGTCTCGACGGCGGCCCGGACGGAAGGCAGGGCGAGCAGCGGGCCGACCAGCTCGGTGATCACCGTGCGCGGGTCGGCGGCGGACAGCCCGGCCGGGCCGCGGCCGGACCGGTGCAGGTCGGTGAGGAGCAGCAGCAGCGGACGCGGGTCCAGGCGTAGCCGTTCCAGCAGTGGGGCGGGGTCGAGCGGGCCGTAGCCGAGGTGGCGGGCGAGCTGCCAGGCCAGGGTCTCGGCGGTCTGGCCCTGGGCGAAGCCGACGGCGTGCACGGTGGCGCCGGAGCCCGGGGTGGCGGTGGCGGCGACGAGTCCGGCGAGCAGCCGGGTCTTGCCGGCGCCGCGCGGGCCGGTGACCAGGGCGAGGCGCGGACGGCCGTCGGACCCGTCCGTATCCGTGGCAGGGCCGTCGGCGGCCCAGGCGAGGAGTTCGGCGGCGGGGACGGCGTGGGGGTCGGGGCTGCTCATGCTCAGTCGCGGCCCGGGTCCCCGGCGGTGATCTCGCGCAGCCGGTGCAGGTTCTCGGCCCGCTCGGCGGCGTTCTCGCCGGCCGGGACGAGGTGGCTGACCTCGGCGTCGGGGAACATCCCGGACAGCCAGAACGAGCAGTAGTGGCCGGGCAGGAAGCAGGCCTCCAGCTCGGTGTGGATCCGGGTGACCTGGTCGGGCTCGACGCCGGCCGCGTACAGCTTGGCCCAGACCCGCTGCTCGGGGTGGACGCAGATCGTGCCGGCCTCGGTGACCAGGTGCTTCTCGCCGTCGGGGGAGACGAACTCGAAGGTCGCGTACATCTCGGTGCTCGCGGTGGTGCGGATGTCCTCCAGCACCACCGGCCACCAGCGGTCGGCGTCGGCGAAGGCGGCGGGGTCGGCGTCGCGCATGGCCTGCTCGGCGTACCGGAAGGCGTGCGCGGCCTGGTCCGGGTCCTCGGCGGCGCCGATCTCCTCCATCAGGACGTCCAGGTGGAACAGGCACTCGGCGAGCGCCTCGGGGCGGGAGTTGACGTACCGCTCGGGCTCCTCGTAGCCGAGCATCAGGGCGCGGACCTCGCCCTCGGGGGTGGCGCACAGCTCGAAGGCGCGGTCGGAGCCGAGCCGGGCCCAGGTGAGGTGGTCGGCCTGGTCGAGGGTGTGACCGTCCTCCCGGGCGTAGCCGTAGAGGGTGTCGGCCTCGTCGGGCCGGGTGTGGAAGTACGGGAGCACGTCGAGCGGCAGGACCAGCCCCTGGACCCGGTTCAGCGCGGCGGCCTCGGGGGCCTCCGGGTTCCCGGGCACGGTGTCGAAGATCCGTACCCCGGTGCCGCCGAACCGCTGCACGATGCGATCGGTGGGGTTGGTCATGGCGTGCTCCTGGAGGGGCCGGAGGCGGGTGGGGGCGTGGGGGACGTCAGTAGGAGAGCGCGTTCTCCACGTGGCCGAGGACGCCGTGCCAGATCGAGGCCGGGTCGTCCAGCGGCAGGCCGGCGGTCCGCATCAGCGCCCGCAGCCGCTCCTCGGCCTCGCCCGGGGTGAGGCCGTTCTCCTCGTCGGCCTCCTCGGGGTCGTAGTTGGGCCGCTCCGCCTCCAGCGCCTGCACGACGTACATCACGGCGTCGACGCTGCCGCCGAGCAGCTGGGGCGCGCCCTCCTCGGGGATGCAGTAGACGGCGCCGGTCGCGGTGTCCACGCTGACGTCGTCCATGCCGATGCCGCCGATGGACAGCCAGGTGGACATGTCGAAGGTGCTGCGCGGGTAGCGGGCGGCGACCGCGGCCCAGCCGTCGCCGCCGATCTCCAGCTCGTCCTCCATCAGCCGGTCGTCGGCCTCGAACCAGCCGAAGCGGTCCGGCAGGCCGATGTCGCGCAGGAAGGCGCGGGTGGGCTCGTGCGGGATCGCGGCGGCCGCCCCGGCGTTCACGGTGACGAGCTCGTCGTCGAAGACCAGTTCCATCGCGGCACGGTCGATCAGAGGACTCATGGAACGGGCGCTTTCGGTGAGTCGGGGTGGGGCGCGGTCAGTCTAACAACCGGAAAACGGGCCGGCCCGGGCGAATGTCCCGGGCCGGCCGATGCGGTGGCAGGATCAGGTGCTCTTCTTGTTCTTCTTGTCCATCGCGGCCTCGAAGATCGAGATCGGGTTCCCGGACTTCGGCCGCTCGCCCGGGTACATCCGGTTGAGGCGGTCCTCGATCTCCTTGTTGCCGCGGGCGATCGAGGCCTCGTCCGGGCCGTAGTCCACGGTGTGCGTGACGTTGACGTGGGGGAAGTACTTCTTCACCCAGGCCGAGCAGTCGCTGCTGCCCTGGCAGGGGGCGCGCTCGGTGTAGAGGTCCTTCACCATGTGGCCGGTGCCGTTCTCCAGGAACGGGATGCCCAGCACCTTCTCGGAGTGCACCGGATTGCTGCTGCGGCCGACCAGGATGAAGTCCTCGCCCGGTTTGGTCTCGACCCGGACGGCGGCGTAGTTGTTGCTGGAGAATTCCGGCATGCCGTCCTCCTTGCCCGGCTTGTAGTTGCCGTAGCTCCCCTTCTCCTTGCTCGCGGAGTCGTGGCGCGCCTCGTGCCGGGCGAGGGTGGTGGCACGGGCGAGCTCGTCGTCCCAGCCGACCTTCTTGGAGTCCACGCGGGGCCGGTTGGCGCGCTCCTCCGGGGTGCTGTCGCCCCACGAGTAGGGGTTCTTCGGGTTCTTGGGCCGCTTCCCGACGTTGTCGTTGCTGTTGAGCTTGAGCGCGGCGCCGAGCAGCTTCCGGTCGTCGGCGTCCAGCTCCCTCGGGCCGTTCGGCGTGAGCCTGACGATCTTGCCGCGGTCGCCGAGCAGGTACACCGGGCGCTCGCCGAGGTTCTTGCGCAGGTCGTCCTTGCTGGGCTCGCGCTTGTGGATCTTGTGGAGGTCCTTGGAGACGCCGTCGTCGTGCTTCAGATGACTCTTCTTCATCTGGTCGACGCCCTGCTTCATGTCCTCGCCGACATGCTTGCTGGCCTTCTTGACGGCCTGCTCGATGCCCTTCATGGCGGAGTCCATGGCGCCGTTGACGGCGTTGGCGATGGAGTCCTTGCCGCGGGTGCGGCCCTGGTGGGCCTTGGCCTGGCGGAGCTTGTTGCCGCCCTCGCCCTGGAAGTGCGTGCCGCAGCGGCGCATGGCGGTCGACAGGTCGCCGTACGAGCCCATGTCGACCCTGATCTTGGTGCCGACGCCACCGCCGCCGCAGCCGCCGGCGGAGTTGAGCTGCATCGCGGACTTGCCGGCGTCGGCGGTCTGCCCGAGGTCGACGCCCTTCTGCAGGCCGAGCGCGTTGGAGCCGAGCTGGACGACCAGGTCGCCGGCCATCGCGCCGAGGGCCTCCTCCAGCGGGGCCGTCACGGTGGCCATGATCTCGGCCACGACCGCGCGCTGGACCTCCTTGAAGATCCGCTTCACCGCGATCCGGCAGACCTGGGTGCCGGCCAGGCCGCCGAGGGTGGAGATGCCGAGGGTGACCGGGGCGGCGGCGATCGCGGCGGCGACCTCGGCGGCCAGGATGCCGAGTTGGACGATCGCGGCGACCTTGGCGCCCTCGATGAGCAGTGCGGCGGCGTCCAGGCCGTCGGCGGCTCCGCGTCCGATGTCGGCGAGGGTCTTGAGGTGTTTGCCCTTGACCTTGTTCCAGTGCTGCTCCATCGCCTCGACGGCGGCGCCCTCGTTGGCGCCCACCATCTGCTGGATGGCCTTGTGGAGGTCGGCGGTGCCGTCCTCCAGGCTGGTGGCGAACTCCCGCATGGAGTCGGCCATGTGCCGGTAGTCGTCCTCGTCGACGTTGGGCCAGGACACCCCGATGAGGTCCAGCGCTTCGTCGAGATAGCTCGGCAGTGTGACGCCCATGAAGCCCCCCGTGGCGCGGCGCACCTGTTCGGCGAGCCGCGTCCCCCGTTTCCTGAACCAACGAATAAATCTGACCGATATTACGACTTACGTCGTGTCAAGTTTACTCCGAGGGGGTGAGAAGAGAGCCGGACGTGCGCGGGAGGGATTGGGTGGGGAGTGTGGGGGGTTTCCTCCGAGGGGGGTCGTGAGGGGAGCGGGGAGGGAGCTGGAAGGGGGCGGGGCGAGGCCTTGAGGGGAGCCGGAGGGGCGGGTGGGGTGTGTGCGGAGCGTGCGGCGGTGTCGCGCACGCGCCCGGGGGCTGACGGGGAGAGACCTGGTGGCCGGGACTGTCGGCGCCTCGTGATATGCAGTGCGTCTGAATGGCCGTCGTACGGCCGTGCGAGTCTGTGAGCATTCAACGAGGGGGCCAGACGATGGCGCTATTCCGACGCCGCTCCGGCGGGGGGACCGCCGAGGGGAGCCGGACCGGCCGCTGGGGGTTCGGCCTCGGCCGGCGCGAGGACGCGAGTGCGTCGGCGGCGCCCGTGATCGACCCCGCGCTCGGCGACCCGGGCCTGGCCGCCCTGCTCGCCCACGCCGAGGCGCTCGACTGGGAGGCCCTGCGCGAGGGCCTGGCCGCGGTCACCGACGAGGCCGAGCTCACCTGGGTGCTCGACCGGCTCAAGGAGGTCGCCGGGATCGAGAAGTGGATCCCCAAGGCCGTCGCCGCCGAGCCCGACTCCGACCTGCCGCTGCTGCTCTCCGGCGCCCGCCACGTCGCCTGGGCCTGGGAGGCCCGGACCGGCGCCCGCGCCAAGTACGTCACCGACGAGCAGTGGGAGACCTTCTACGAGCGGCTGCGGATCGCCGAGGAGCACCTGTACGAGGCCGCCGAGCGCGCGCCCGGCCGGCTCGCGCCCTGGTACTTCCTGCAGATCAGCGCGCGCGGCGCCTCCCACTCGGCCGAGGTGTCCCGCTACCGCTTCGAGGCCGCGCTGCGCCGTCACCCCGGCGACCCCGCCTCGCACCGCCAGCGGCTCCAGCAGCTCGCCGCCAAGTGGGGCGGCTCCCACGAGGAGATGCACGCGTTCGCCCGCGAGGCCATGCTGGCCGCCCCCGAGGGCAGCCCGCTCGGCGAGCTGGTCGCGCTGGCCCACATCGAGCACTGGCTGAGCCTGGACGACGGGCCGGACGACGCCTACATGGCCGACCCGGAGGTGGCCGCCCGGCTGCACGAGGCGGCGAACCGCTCGATCCTGCACCCGGCCCACCGGCGCGAGCGGGGCTGGCAGGCCGCGTACAACTCCTTCGCGCTGGCCTTCTCGCTGGCCGGCGAGAAGGCGGCCGCGCACGCCCTGTTCGAGACGCTCGACGGCGCGGCGACCGAGTTCCCCTGGTACTACGTGGCCTCGGACGCCGCCGAGGGCTACCGCCGCCACCGGGACAGCTGCGCACCGTAACGCGCGCCTCGACGCGCCCCGCCCGCGCCCACCGCACCGCCACGCCTGCCACGTCCGCCACGTGCGCCGCGACCGCAACCCGCCGACAGCGGCGACCGCAACCCGCCGCGACCGCAACCGAAAGAGCCTCCCGGTGACCCCAGCCGACAACCCGACGAGCGCGCACACCTTCCAGGTGGACCTGCGCGGCCTGGTGGACCTGCTCTCCCACCACCTCTACTCCAGCCCCAAGGTCTACCTGCGCGAGCTGCTGCAGAACGCGGTCGACGCGATCTCCGCCCGCAGGGCCCTCGACCCGCAGGCCCCCGCCCGGATCACCGTCCACGCCGGCGACGACGAGCTCACCGTCACCGACACCGGCGTGGGCCTCACCGAGGCCGACGTCCACACCTTCCTCGCCACCATCGGCCGCAGCTCCAAGCGCGACGCCGACGGCCGGCTGGACGGCGCCGGGCTGGCCGGTGCCCGCTCCGACTTCATCGGGCAGTTCGGCATCGGCCTGCTCTCCTGCTTCGTGGTGGCCGACGACATCACCGTGGTCACCCGCTCCGCCGCGAGCCCGGACGCGCCGGCCATCGAGTGGCGCGGCAGCTCCGACGGCAGCTACACCATCCGCACCCTGCCCGCCGGGGCCAAGCCCGAGCCCGGCACCACCGTCCGGCTCGCCCCGCGCGCCGACGACGCCCGGTGGACCCGCCCCGGCCAGGTCCTCGAACTGGCCCGCAACTACGGCAGCCTGCTGCGCCACGAGGTCGTGGTGACCGACGACCGCGGCGGCATGACCCGGATCGACCGCACCCCGCCGTGGGCCGAGCGGCACGACTACCCGCAGGCCCGCCGCACCGCGCTCACCGAGTACTGCCGCGCCACCTTCGAGTTCACCCCGCTCGACACCATCGAGCTGGACCTGCCCCTGGTCGGCCTGCGCGGCGTCGCGTACGTGCTGCCCGACGCCGTGCCGCCCTCCCGCCGGGCCGGCCACCGGGTCCACCTCAAGGGCATGCTGCTCTCCGAGCAGGCCGACGAACTGCTGCCCGACTGGGCGTTCTTCGTGCGCTGCGTGGTCGACACCGACGGCCTGCGCCCCACCGCCTCCCGCGAGGGCCTGTACGCCGACGAGACCCTCGCGGCCGTCCGCGACGCGCTCGGCGCCCGCATCCGCGACTGGCTCACCGGCCTGTCCGCCAGCGACCCGGCGCTGCTGCACCGCTTCCTCTCCGTGCACCACCAGGCCGTCAAGTCGCTGGCCCGCCACGACGACGAGCTGCTGCGGATGCTGCTGCCCTGGCTGCCGTTCGAGACCACCAACGGCAACGTCACCCTCGACGAGTTCGCCCGCAGCCACCCGGTCATCCTGGTCACCCGGACCTACGACGAGTTCCGCCAGGTCGCCCCGATCGCCGGCGCCGCCGGGCTCGGCGTGGTCAACGGCGGCTACGCCTACGACCGCGACCTGGTCCACCGGCTGCCCGAGATCCGCCCCGGCAGCTCGGTGGTCGACCTCGACCCGGGCACCGTCACCGCCCACCTGGACACCGTCGACCCCGCCGCCGAGCTCGCCGCCGCCGGCTTCCTCGCCGTCGCCCGCGAGGTGGTCGCCCGCTTCGACTGCGACGTGGCGCTGCGCAGCTTCCACCCCACCACCGCGCCCGCCCTGCTGCTCGACAACCGCGAGGCCCGGCACGAGCGCACCCGCGCCCAGCTCGCCGAGGAGTCCGACGGCCTGTGGGCCGACATCCTCGGCTCGCTGCGCTCCGAGACCCCGCGCGCCCAGCTCGTCCTCAACCACCTCAACCCGCTGGTGCGCCGAGCGGCCACCATCTCCCACCGGGAGCTCGCGGTCACCGCCGCCGAGGCCCTGTACGGGCAGGCGGTGCTGCTCACCCGGCGCCCGCTGCGCTCCACCGAGAGCGCCCTGATCAACCGGTCGTTCATCAGCCTGCTCGACCACGCCATGTTCGGCCACGAGGCCGCCGCCCGCGCCGCCGAGGGTCCGGACCAGCCCCGCTCGGAGGAGTCGTGATGTCGGACAACCGGATGCCGGACGGTCAGGACGGCTACCAGACCCAGGACGAGGTCGTCGAGGCCCTGCGGATCAACGACGCCCGCCCGTACGGCCGCCAGCGCACCGTCACGGCCGAGGAACTCGTCGACGCCGCCCAGCAGTTCGACGACATCGGCCTGCACGCGCTCGCACTGCTCGAACTGATGGAGGCGTACGAGTACGACGGCGAGCGCCGCAAGGCCCCGGTCGTCTTCGCCCGCATCCTCAAGCTGTGGGACAAGCACCCCGACGAGTTCAGCGACTGGGGCCGCCACCAGGTCTTCTGGCGCTTCAAGTGGGTCGCCACCGCCCTGCTCAGCACCCCCGACGTGCCGCTCGACGCGATCCGCCGCTGGCACCAGGAGATGCGCGGGCGCTACGAGAAGGCCGGCCACGGCCTCCAGCCGTACTATGCCCAGCGCTACCACCTCGCCGCGCACACCGGCACCGACGAGGCCGACGCCTTCGACCTCTGGGCCACCCGGCCGCGGACCAGGCTCAGCGACTGCGAGGCCTGCGAGACCCGCGCCCGCGCCCGCCACCACGTGCGCGAGGGCCTCGACGAGCGGGCCCTGCAGGAGTGGCGGCCCGTCCTGGACGGCAGCAGCAGCTGCTCCGAGGAGCCGTACGTCAGCCACGCCCACGCGCTGCTGCCGCTGCTGCGCCTCGGCCGCACCGACGAGGCGCGCTCCAGCCACCTGGTCGGCTACCGCTTCGCCCGCGGCAAGTCCAGCACGGCCTCCGCCGTCGGCCTGCACCTGGAGTTCTGCGCGCTCTCCGGCAACGAGCCGCGCGGCCTGGAGATCCTCGCCGAGAACCGCGACCTGTTCGAGGCGCGCGGCGACGAGCTGTCCCGGCTCGGCTTCCTGACCGCCGTGGAACTGCTGCTCGCCCGGCTGCACGAGGCCGGCCACGCCGACGTCCCGGTCAGCGGCCCGCCCGGCGGCAGCTGGACCGTCACCTCGCTGCTGGACCACGTCCGCACCGAGGGCCGGGCGCTCGCCGCCCGCTTCGACGCCCGCAACGGCACGCCCGTCGTCGGCGAGCGCCGCCTCGCCCGGCTCGCCCAGCGGCCGCTGCTCGCCGAGCCGCTGGCCCTCGGC
>NZ_JBSGFD010000256.1:0-10063 GCF_053603215.1 Kitasatospora sp. NPDC004240
GGGAGCGGTGTGCTCCCGGCCGGCCCTCACCGTTCACCGGCCACCCCGTCGAGCCCGACGGGCCCGCCCCCGTGGGGGACCCGCGATCAGTACCGGTCGTACCGGGTGTCCAGCCCCACCCGCTTGCAGGCCGCCCTGGCCCCCGTGGACGTCGAGGTCGCGTCGGGCGCGGCCGGCCGCTGCTCGAACACCTCCCGCGCCCGGGCCTCGGAGAGGCTGGTGGCGTACCAGGGCGCGGTGCCCACGGCGCCGCTGTCCCTGTACTCCAGCGCGCAGGTCCGGTAGTCGCCGGGGAGCCGGTCGAGGATGGGCACGGCGTCCAGCGAGAGGGCCCGGACGTTGCGCAGGTCGATCTGGTGGGTGCGCTCGAAGCGGGCCACGTTCTGCTCCGCCACGATCGCGTCCGGGCCCATCAGCCCGTACACGGCGACGGTGAGCCCGGCGCTGAGCAGGACGGCGCGCGGCAGCCAGGCGGACGAGCGGAGCGCGCCGGCGACGATCATCAGCAGGAAGACCACGCCGAGCCAGATCTCCACCACCAGCACCCACAGGCGCAGCTGGGTCAGCCCGGAGGCGTCCACGTAGTACCACATGCGGCCGAGCGCGGAGGCGACCACGACCAGGGTCAGCAGGCAGAGCGCGCCGAGCAGGATCCTCGCGAGCCGGCGGTCGCCCTCGGTGCTGCGCGGGGCCCAGCGCTTGGCGACGGCAACCACGACGAGGGTGAGCACGGTGATGACCGTCAGCTGCCAGAAGCCCTGCCGGGCGTACTCGGAGCGGCTCATCCCGGTGTTCTTCATGATCGAGTCGCGGCCGCCGAGCACCACCACGCCCTGGACCAGGGCGAAGGCGCCGAACATCAGGTTCAGCGCGACCAGCGGCAGCGCCCACTCCAGCCGCCCGCGCTCGCGGCCCGGACGGATCTCGGTGAGGTCCCAGCGGCGCGGACCGGCCGCCATGCGGGCGAAGCCCAGGGCGACCGTCGTGCCGAGCACGAACAGCACCACCCGGAAGGGCGCCTGACCGAGGTCGAAGCTGGGGATGAGGCTGTCCATGACGTCGGCCATGGCGGCGTCGGCGCCGGCGAACAGCGCGCCGAAGACGATCAGCAGCACGGCGGCCACCAGGAGCGCCTTCAGCACCGGCACCACCTTGCCGCGCCCGGGGACGCGCGAGCCGCGAAGGCCCTGCCGCGCCCAGACCAGACCGGGCACCAGCTGCCAGGCGATGCCCGGCAGCGGCATCAGGACGCCGGTCCAGCGCCGGCCGCCGTGCAGGGCCAGCGAGGCCAGGGCCAGCGCGCTGAACGTCGACAGGACCACCGCCCAGTCGGCCTCGTGGAGCGCCGGGACGGTCAGCACGGCGAGCGCGAGCACGGTCCACACCACCGTCCAGGGCCGCAGCCGGCGGCCCGCCGAGCGGGCGGCGAGCCCGGCGCCCACGGCCGCGACCAGTCCGCAGATCAGCAGGTTGACGCCGAGTCCGTCGCCGAGCATCCAGGAGGTCAGCACCCCGGCCGCGGCCGCCGCGCCCACCATCCGCGGGGTGGCCTGCGCCCGGCGCTCGGGGGCGCTGGCCCGCAGCCACTGGAACGGCACCGGGGCGGGCGTCCCGGCCGGCGGGCGGTAGGGGTTCGCGTGCCCGTCCGGCCCGTAGGGCGGACCCGACGGCCCGGCCGGTCCGGAGGCAGGTGTGGACATACCGGACATGAGTCCCCCTCAGGGAGCAATGGGCGCGCGGGAGCCACCCGGAGCGGGCGGTCCACCGGAGGAGCAGGTCGGCGCCTCGGCGAGGTTGACTCTAGAGCATTCTGAACAAGTTCAAAAACACCTCGGAGGGGTTGTGTCACACACCTGTGACACAACCCCCCCGTCCCTGCCGCGGGCGCCGGTGGAGTGGCTCGTGCGGTGCACCGTCGAGCCGGTGCCCAAGCCGTCGCGGACCGGCCGGTGCGCCGTGTTCGCGCCGGTGGCGGCCGTCAGCACCGACGGCCGCCACCGCCCCCGCTCAGCCCTTCACCGAGCCGGCCAGCAGGCCCCGCACGAAGTACCGCTGGAGGCCGAAGAAGACGCACAGCGGGATGATGATCGACAGGAACGCACCCGCCGTCAGCAGCTCCCAGCGGCCGCCGAAGGAGCCGGACAGCTGCGACAGCCGGACCGTCATCGGGGCGACGTCGGCCGTGCCGCCGGCGAAGGTCAGGGCCACCAGCAGGTCGTTCCAGACCCACAGGAACTGGAAGATCGCAAAGGAGGCCAGCGCGGGGGCGCACAGCGGCAGGACGATCGAGCGGAAGATCTTGAAGTGCGAGGCGCCGTCCACCACCGCCGCCTCCATCAGGTCGCGCGGCAGCTGCGAGATGAAGTTGTGCAGCAGGAAGATCGCCAGCGGCATCGCGAACATGGTGTGGGCCAGCCAGACCGGCGCGTAGGTGCCGCTGAGGTCCACCGCCGGGATCACCGGCACCGAACCGATGTGGGCGCCGCCGGAGAACAGCTGCAGCAACGGGATCAGCGCCATCTGGATCGGCACGACCTGCAAAGCGAAGATCACGAAGAACACCGTGTCGGCGCCCCTGAACCTCACCCAGGACAGCGCGTACGCCGCCATCGCCGCGAGGACCAGCGGGAAGAGCGTCGCGGGGATACTGATCGCGATCGAGTTGACCAGGAACGGCAGCAGGCCGCTGGAGCTGCCGAAGCCGCTGTCGAACAACACGGTGCCGTAGTTGCCGAAGCCCAGGTCGGGATTGGTGAGGACGGTCCACCAGCCGCTGGTGGCGACGTCCTTCTCGTCGCGCAGCGAGGTCACCAGCAGCCCCAGGGTGGGGAGCGTCCACAGCACCGTCACCAGGATCACCAGGAACGAGGCCAGCGGGGTGGCGAAGGCCCGCCGCACGGAGCCGCCCCGACCGGCGAGCCGGGTGCCCCGGGGCCGGCCGCGGCCCGCGTCGTCACGGGCCCCGGAGGAGTTCCCGGAGGGCTGCCCGGCGGTCGGAGGTGCGCTCATCGGACCCCACGCTCCCTGCGCAGCTGGACGATGTTGTAGGCGACCAGTGGCAGCACCCCGAGGAAGAGGATCACCGCCAGCGCGCTGCCCCGTCCGGTCTCGAACTGGACGAAGGACTGCGAGTACATCTCGTTGGCGAGCACCTGGGTGCCGAAGTTGCCGCCGGTCATGGTGCGGACGATGTCGAACGCCTTCAGGGTGGTGATCATGACGGTGGTGAGCACCACCACCACGGTGGTGCGGATCATCGGCACCGTCACGTGCCAGAACAGCCCGAACCCCTGGGCGCCGTCCAGCCGGGCCGCCTCGGTGACCTCGTCCGGGATCGCCTTGATCGCGGCGGACAGCACCACCATCGCGAAGCCGGTCTGCACCCAGACCATCACCGCCATCAGCAGGAAGGTGTTGAGCGGCTGGGACAGGATCCAGTTGGGCGGCTCGTCCCAGCCGACGGCGATGGCGAGCCGGCTCAGCAGACCGATCTGCGACTGGGAGGGGTCACGGGTGTCGTAGATGTACTTGAAGATGATCGACGCGCCGACCAGGGAGATCGCCATCGGCATGAAGATCAGCGACTTGTAGACCGCCTGACCGCGCATCCGCTCGACGAGCAGGGCGAGCGCCAGGCCGAGCCCGGTGGCCGCCAGCGGTGCGACCACCAGCCACAGCAAGGTGGTGAGCAGCACCTCCTGGATGGCGTCGGTGGTCAGCGCCCAGCCGTAGTTGCGCCCGCCCACGAAGCGGGTGCTGTCGGCGTTGTAGAAGCTGAGGTAGGTCGTGCGCACCAGCGGCACCACCAGGCCGACCAGGAGCAGCAGAGCGGCCGGGCCGACGAAGACCGCGACGGCCAGCGGCCGGACGATCCGGCCGCGGGCCCGGCCCGCGACGAAGAAGACCAGCAGCAGGATGCCGAGGAAGCCAGCCATCGCGCCGATCATGTTGCCGAACTTGATCGACGCGTCCTCCCAGGCGCCCGCGGCGAGTGCGCCGTCCACGCCGGGCGCGCCCTGGGCCGCGAGGGCCCGGACGGGGGCGAACACGGTGCCGAGGGCCGGGGCGTCGGCGGGCACCGGGGCGTGGCCGGCGGAGAGCACGGTGTCGGTGACGGGGGGCATGCGGGTTCTGGTCCTTCCCGGGGCGGACGGCCGGACGAAGGGCGGGCGGTGCGGGTGGGTGGCCCCGCACCGCCCTCGGCAGGTGGTCCCGGAACGGCCGCTACTGCGGCCAGGCCGCGTCGATGTCCGCGGCGGTCTTCTGGATCGACTGCCCCTCCGCGAACCAGGCCGTCAGCGACTTCCACATCTGCCCGGCGCCGACCGCGGCCGGCATCAGGTCCGAACCGTCGAAGCGGAAGGTCGCCCCGGGGTCGGTCAGCGCGTCCGCGGAGAGCCGGTCGATCGGGTCGGTGTACAGCGACTTGTCCACGCCCTGGTTGGCGGAGACCCAGCCGGTGGCCGTCCTCACCCGGGTGCTCGCCCACTCCGAGCTGGACAGGTAGTTCTGCACCGCCTGCACCTCGGGCCGGTCGGAGAAGGCCGTCACGAACTCGCCGCCGCCCATGACCGGGTTGGGGACCGAGGGGTTCACCGCGGGCAATCGGAAGGCGAAGACGTCGCCGTCCGGCGCGACCTTGGTGCCCTTGGGCCACTGCGCCTGGTAGAACGAGGCCTGCTGGAGCATGTAGCACTTGCCGGTGAGGATCGGGGCGCCCGCGTCCTGGAAGGTCGTGGTGGCGATCGACCGCACGTCACCGATGCCGCCGTTGACCCAGGCCGGGTTCTGCATCCAGTCCGCGACGGTCCGCATCGCCGTGGTGATCTTCTCGTCGGAGAACCTCACCCGGTGGCTCACCCACTGGTCGTACACCTCGCCGCCGTACGAGCCCAGCACCACCTCCTCCAGCCAGTCGGTGGCCGGCCAGCCGGTGGCCGTGCCGGAGGCGATGCCGCCGCACCAGGGCTTGCCGCCGCCGGCGCCGGCGATCCGGTCGCTGAGCGCCATCAGCTCCGCCCAGGTCTTCGGCACCTGGTAGCCGGCCTGCTGGAACGCCTTCGGCGAGTACCAGACCAGCGACTTCATGTTGGCGCTCATCGGGGCCGCGTAGAAGGTGCCGTTGACGGAGCCGTAGGTCTTCCAGACCGGACTCCACTTCTCCTCGTTGGCGACCGTCTGGGCGGGCGGCTTGACCACCTTCCCCGACTTGACCATCTGGGCCAGCACCCCGGGCTGCGGGATGATCGCCAGGTCGGGGGCGTTGCCGCCGGCCACGCGGACCGGCAGCTGGGACTCGAAGTCGGCGGCGCCCTCGTAGCTGATGGTGATCCCGGTGCAGCGGCTGAAGTCCGCCCAGGACTTCTGGAGGTTGTCCGACTCCGGGCTGCGGATCGAGGCGAACATGGTCACCTTGGTGCCCGAGTGGCCCGCGTACGGCTGGAACGCGGCGCAGTCCCCGGAGAGCGTCTCGGCCTTGCCCGAACCGCCGCCCGTACTGCTCGGGCTGTTCGAACAGGCGGCGGTGAGCGCCAGCGCCACCGCCAGCGCGGCGGCGGCCGCCAGTCTGCGGCGGGCGGGAGCGGACGGCATGGTCGGGGTGGGGGTCAATGCGGTCCTCCTTGCCAGGGCGGCGAACGCCGGCGGTAAGACGGAACGACACTGCGCTGTACCGGAGTCGTGGGCGTACCGGGCAGGGGCGTGCGCCGGCCGTACGGCGGACCGCACGGCCGATCCGTCGACGGTAGCCCAGCAGCCATCCCCCGCCAAGGTCCGGGTGCGACCTTCACCCGCACGTGCCGCACCCGTGAGCCGTCCGTCGGACCGCCCGCCGCCCCCGGACGGCCCCGGCGCGGACCGGCCCGCGGCCACCGCCCGGCCCCCGGGCACGGGTCCGGCCGGGACCCCACCCGACGGGGCCCCGGCCGGACGTCGGGGAGGCGCTCAGAGCCGGACCGGCAGCTCCTTCAGCGCGTTGACCACCAGCGAACCGC
The DNA here is from genome assembly GCF_053603215.1 of Kitasatospora sp. NPDC004240. Taxonomy (NCBI): domain Bacteria; kingdom Bacillati; phylum Actinomycetota; class Actinomycetes; order Kitasatosporales; family Streptomycetaceae; genus Kitasatospora; species Kitasatospora sp. NPDC004240. The sequence goes on from NZ_JBSGFD010000256.1 coordinate 5,994, forward strand.
TCGGCCGCAGCTCCTCGGCCGGCACCGCCAGCGCGAGGTCCGGGAAGCGTTCGAACAGCGCCGGCAGCGCCACCCCCGCCTCCAGCCGCGCCAGCGGCGAGCCCGGGCAGACGTGCGGGCCGTGGCCGAAGGACAGGTGCCGGGACGGCTCCCGGGTGACGTCGAACAGCTCCGCCGTCCCCCCGTGCTGCCCCGCGTCCCGGCCGATCGCGTTGTACGAGACCAGCACCGGCTCACCCTTGGGGATCACCACGTCCTCGACCTTCACGTCCTCGGTGGTGAACCGGAACAGGAAGTTGCTGGTCGGCGGCGTCCAGCGGAGCGACTCCTCCACCACCGCGTCCCAGGAGACCTCGCCCGAACGAACCAGCGCCAGCTGCTCCGGGTGGGTCAGCAGCGCCCGCACCGCGTTGGCGATCAGGTTGACGGTCGTCTCGTGCCCCGCCGCGATGATCACCCGCAGGGTGGCCGCCGCCTCGGCGTCGCTCAGCCCGCCGCCCTCGACGTCCGCCTCCAGCAGCGCGCTCGCCAGGTCGTCGCCCGGCTCGGCCCGGCGCCGGGCCACCAGGTCGTTGACGAAGGCGTTCAGCCCGGCGATGGTCGCCTGGATGCCCTCCGGGTTCGGCCGGATCCCGAAGAACCGCTCGTAGAGGTCCCGCAGGTGGGCGTGGTCCGACTCCGGGACGCCCAGCAGCGAGCAGATCACCGTCATCGGCAGCGGGAAGGCGAACGCCGACTTCAGGTCCACCTCGCGCTCCCCCGCCGCGAGAGCGTCCAGCAGCCGCTCGGTGATCTCCACGATCGCCGGCCGCATCAGCTCCACCCGGCGCGGGGTGAAGGCCTGCGCCACCAGCGCCCGCAGCCGGCGGTGCTCGGCGCCGTCCGTGGTCACCATGCTCGGGCCGGGCACCGCCAGGCCGATCAGCGGCCAGGTCTTCGGGACGTCCCCGCGCTGGTAGGCGGCCCAGTGCCCGGCGTCCTTCACCAGCCGCGGGTCGGTCAGCAGCTCCCGCGCGGCGGCGTGCCGGGTCACCGCCCAGGCGGCGACCCCGCCGGGCAGCACCACGGGCACCGCCGGACCGGCGGCGCGCAGCAGCGCCCCCTCGGCGGCGTTGTCGCGCGCCAGCGGGTCGAGGACGATCGGAGCGGTCATCGGCACAGCTCTCCTTCGGTTCTGTCCCGCGGGTCCGTTCCCCGCGCGACGGTCTGGGACGTCAGGCCACGTACCCCGGCGAGAAGGACACCGGCAGCGCCACCAGCCCGCGCACCCAGGCCGAGGGCCGCCACACCAGCGCGTGCTCGGCCACCGCCAGCCGCAGGTCCGGCAGGCGGTCCAGCAGCACCTCGATCGCCGTCGTGGCGATCACCTCGGCCGCCTCCCGCGCGGGGAACGGGCAGCCGTGGTCGCCGTACGAGTGGCTCAGGTGGGCGCGGTTGCCCTCCACCGGGCGGCCGTCCTCCCGGCGCACCAGCGGGTCGGCGTTGGCCCCGGCGAAGCCCAGCAGCACCATGTCGCCCTCGGCGATCCGCTGACCGCCCAGCTGGGTGTCCCGGGTCGCCCAGCGGCCGGCGAAGATCTGGGTCGGGGTGTCCTCCCAGAGCACCTCGTTCAGCGCCTGGCCGACACTGCGCCGCCCGCCCGACAGCGAGGCCGCGAACCGCTCGTCGGTCAGCATCAGCCGCAGCGCGTTGGAGATCCAGTACGAGCAGGGCTGGTGGCCGGCGATCAGCAGCACCCGCAGGTCCCGCATGATCTCCTCGTGCGACAGGCCGGCCTCGTGCCGGAGCATCCAGGAGGCCAGGTCGTTGCCCGGGCGCTCCTCCTTCTCCCGGACCAGCTCCAGCATCACGGCCAGCAGCCGCTGCGCGCCGGCCGGCGCGTCCGGGCCGCCGTCCAGCATGGTCAGCAGCGCCTCGATCAGCACCGGGGCCCGCTCCTCGTCCAGCCCCATCAGCCGGCAGAGCACCAGCAGCGGCATCCGGTGCGCGTACTCGGCGACCAGGTCGGCCTCGCCCCGCCCGGCGAAGGCGTCGATCAGCCGGTCGGCGACCTCCTCGCAGGAGGTGCGCAGCTCGTACGCGTCGATCGAGGCGAGCGCGTCGGTGACCGCCCGGGAGCGGCGCTGGTGCTCGACGCCCTCGGCGTAGAGGATCGACGGGACGGGGGCCATCATCGGCCGCAGCGGCCAGTCCTCGGGGATCTCGGGCCAGGCGTTCCAGCGGGCGGAGTCCCGGCCGAACACCTGGGGCTGCCCGGTGACCAGCTGGAGCTCCCGGTAGCCGATCACCAGCCAGGCGGGGACGCCGCCGGCCAGCTCGACCGGGGCGACCGGTCCGTGCGCGGCCCGCATCTCGCGGTACACCTGGGACGGGTCGGTCTGGAAGCGCGGCCCGTACAGCGGAGTGGCGCCGGCGTGCGCCGGGCAGCCCGGGGGCGGGGTGGCGGCGGGCTCGGTCACGGGGTGCTCTCCTCGTAGACGGGGGTGGCGGCGGCCGGGTCCCCGCCCGCCTCGACACGGGCGGCCAGGTGGGCGACCAGCTCGATCAGCACCCGCTTGACGGACTCGCGGTCCCGGGCGTCGCAGTCCAGCAGCGGCACCTCGGGCGGCAGGTCGAGCGCCTCACGGACCTGGTCGAGGGTGTGGGTGGGGCCGCCGAAGTTGTTGCGCGCCACGACGAACGGCGTGCCGTGGTGCTCCAGCCGGTCGATGGCGTACCAGGACTCCGCCAGCCGCCGGGTGTCCACCAGCACGACCGCGCCGAGCGCCCCGGAGAAGAGCCGGTCCCAGAGGAACCAGAAACGTTCCTGCCCGGGCGCGCCGAAGAGGTACAGCACCTGGCTGGCGGAGAGCGTGATCCGGCCGAAGTCGAAGGCGACCGTGGTGGAGCGCTTGTCCTGGACGCCGGTGAGGTCGTCGATCCCCTCCCCCGCCTTGGTCATCGTCTCCTCGGTGTTCAGCGGACGGATCTCGCTGACCGCGCCGACCAGGGTCGTCTTGCCCACGCCGAACCCGCCGACCACGACGATCTTCAGCGCGTTGTCGGCCGTGCTGCGCAGCGGGGTGCGGCCGGCCGGCCGCCCGCCGGCGTCGGGCCGGTCAGAGCCGTTGGAGTCCATGCAGCACCTGCTTCAGCGTGTCGAGATCGGGCAGCTTGGCCTTGTTCGGCGCGAACCGGGGATGGCGGGCGGTGACCGCCCGGCTCTCCAGCAGATCGCCGAGCAGGATCTTCACCACCGACACCGGCAGCGCCAGTTCGGCGGCGATCTCCACCACCGCGGTCGGGGCCTCGCACATCCGCAGGATCCGCGCGTGCTCCGACTGCATGCCCGGCGCCGGCTCCCGCTCGGCGACGATCAGGGTGACCAGGTCGAAGGCGTTCTCCGGGGAACGGCTGCGGCCACGGGTGATGGTGTAGAGGCGGTCCGGGTCGTCGTCGCGGCCCGGCAGGACCGGCCGGGTACTCATGCCCCGGCGCCCTCGTGCTCCGTCCCGCTCCCCGGCTCGCGCGCCGGGGCACTGAGGTAGGCGCCGATCTGCTCGATCAGACCGTGCATGTTGTGGCCGACCACGCCCACGTCCGCGTCGTCGTCGGTCACCACGGCCAGGTGGGCGCCCTCGCCCGCGGCCACGATGCACAGGATGCCGCCGTGGAACTCGGTCATCGACTGCCGCACGCCGCCGCTGCCGTCCCCGAACTCGATCGAGGCGCCGTGCGCCAGGCTCTGCATGCCGGAGGAGATCGCGGCCAGCTGGTCGGCCTGGTCGGTGCTCAGGCCGGAGGTGTGGCAGAGCTTGAGGCCGTCGGCCGACAGCACCAGGGCGTGCCGGGCGCCGGGGGTGCCGCTCAGCAGGTTTTCCAACAGCCAGTCGAGGTCACGGTCGGTTGCGCTGCTCATCAGGAGTCCTTCTCGGAGACGGGGGAGGCGTCAGTGAGGGTGTCGTCGGCAGGGCCGGGGCCCGTGGTGGGGCCGTTGGTGGGGTCGTCGGCCCCCGGGCCCCCGTCGGGGCCGGGACTACACCTCCGGCTCCACCGGCCTGCCCAAGGGCGTCAGCCTCACCCACGCCAAC
>NZ_JBSGFD010000257.1:0-10036 GCF_053603215.1 Kitasatospora sp. NPDC004240
CCGCGCCGGCCACCGGCGCCCCGGCGCCCACGGGCACCGGCGCGGCCACCCCCGGCCCGGGCGAAGGCCCGACCGACACCGCCTCCATGCCCACCGTGCCCGCGGTGCCGCCCGCCACCGGGCCGACCCACCCCGCCCCGCCGGCGGTGCGGGCCGGGTACCACGAGGTCAAGGACTCCTCGGGCTTCTCGATCGTGCTGCCGGACTGGCTCCAGCCGGCGGGCTCGTCCGACATCCGCCGCACCTACAAGGGCAACGGCAGCACCCTGGTGGTCGAGTGGACCACCAAGCCGGGGCCGAGCGCGGTGGCCGACTGGCAGGAGTCCGAGCCGGGCCTGCGCGCCCAGGTCACCAACTACCAGCGGGTCGCCCTGCAGTCGGTGGTCTACCGGGAGTGGACCAACGCCGCCGACTGGGAGTGGACCTTCGGCAGCGGCACCCGGATGCACTCGCTCAACCGGGGTTTCGTCACCGGCGGCGGCAAGTACGGCTACGCGATCTACTGGACGATGCCGGACGCGGAGTGGGGCTCGGCGTCGAGCGCCGAGGCCCGGCAGACCGCGTTCGACAGCTTCAAGCCCGCGCCGTGACCGCCCGTCCCGGCCCCGTCCGGGGTCGGGACGGGCGGGGCCGGGACCGACCTCGGGTGGGGCCGGGACGGCCGATCCCGGGCGGGGGGTCAGCCGATCAGCCGCTGCTTGGCCCGGGTGAACTCCTCGTCGGTGAGCGCCCCCGCGGTGTGCAGGGCGGCCAGCCGCTCCAGCTGGTCGAGCAGGTCGCCGCCCGGGGCGGTCGCGGCGGCCGGGGCCGCCGGCGCCGCGGACAGGGCGGCCCGGTCCTTCTCGCGGGCCAGCCGGGCGGCGGCGCGCAGCTGTTCGGCGAACACCTCGGCCTTGACCACGTCCTCGAAGCGGTGCGAGCCGGTGAGCGCGACGACCAGCAGCACCTCGCCGTTGATCCGGCTCTTCGTGGTGGTCGCGTCGGTGACCGCCGAGAGCGGAACCGGCACCGGCGGCTTCCCGTCCTTGAGGAAGAGCAGCCGGTGGGTGGTGAGCACCAGCACGCCCTTGCGGAAGTGATCGGGGTGACGCCCGGCGGTGGAGGCGATCGGCTGCTCGTCCGGGCTGACGGTCGCCTCGACGCTCCGGAGCGCTTCGGCCTTGGTGGCGTTGTTGCCGTTGCCGGCCACGTCGAAGGCGGCGTCGATGAGTTCGGTCCAGTCCATGGACCGAGCCTAACCGTGCCGCCACGTACCCTTGGCGTGGAACGGGGAGGAACAGGCATGCGAGCGGGCCCGGGGCTGGTGCTGGCGGGGCGTTACCGGGTGACGGAGCGTCCGGAGCCGCTGCGGGCTCTCGCCGTGGACGAGCGGAGCGGCGAGAGCGTCCTGCTGCGCGGCGTTGAGCTGCCCGGCCTGCTGACGGACGGTCCGACGGCGCTCGTCCCGGAACTCGACGACCCGGTGCCCGCACAGGGCGACCGGCTGGTGCGGCGGGTCGCGGAGGTCGGCGCGGGCGCGCCCCGGCACCCCCGACTGCTGCAGGGCGTCGGCGCGTTCGTCGACGGCGAGGTGCTCTGGACGGTCGAGGAACGGCCGGCCGGTGTCCCGCTCGCCGAACTGCTCGCGGACGGCCCGGTGCCGCCGTACCGGGTGGCGGAGGTGGCGGCCGACCTGGCCGGTGCGCTGCGGGCGCTGCACGGGGCCGGACTGGCGCACGGCAACCTCACCGCGGAGTCGGTGCTGGTCTGCGAGGACGGCGCCGCGCTGCTCGGCGGTCTGCTGTCGGGCGTGGCCGAGGAGACGCTGTCGCAGGACCTCGGCGGCCCGGGCGGCCGGCGCCGGTACGAGGTGCGGGCGGCGCTGGTCGGCCCGGTGGCGGAGCGCTGGCCGCTGGACGGCGGCCCCTCGGGGGACTGCTGGGCGCTCGGGGTGCTGCTGCAACGGTTGGTCACCGGCCGTGCGCCGTACCCGGAACGGGACGTGCCGCTGCTGGTGACGGCGGTGCGGGACGGGCGGCGGCAGCCGGCGGAGGCGTGCGGGCCGCTGGCGCCGCTGGCGGAGCGGCTGCTGCAGCCGGACCCGGCGCTGCGGCCCGGGGCGGAGGCCGTCCAGCGGGAGCTGGCGGCGCTGCTGGAGGGCGCGCCGGAGCCGGAGGCGCCGGAACGGGACGCCGCGCTCCCGGTGCCGCGCCCCCGGGGGCCGCTGGTGCGGCGTCAGGGCGGGCGGCGGGGCGCGCCGGAGTTCCGGGACCGGCCGGTGGCCGAGGGGCCGGCCCAGGGGTCGGCGCAGGGGCCGGTCCGGCCGCCGCGGATCCCCCCGGCGCTGCTCGGTCCGCTGCTGGTGGCGGGGGTGTTCGTGCTGTTGGTGCTCGGGGTCGCGGCCGTGGTGCTGTTCGCAGGCTGACGGAGCCCGGCGCGGGCGTGCGGCCGACCCACGGACCGGGGGAGATTACCGGGGTGGGGGCGGGGCGCTTAATGTGTGCGTGGGATTTGTTCGAACAGTGGTCTGCACCGGGCCCTCCGAAGCGGTGACGGCAGGCGGATGAGGGGGAGCGGTCACTGATGGGCGTGCAGGACCGGCCGGAGTCGGCCGAGGCGGAGCGGCTGCTCGCCGGACGGTACGAGCTCGGCGAGCGGCTGGGCCGAGGCGGCATGGGGACCGTCTGGCGGGCGCGTGACCGGATGCTCGACCGCGAGGTCGCGGTCAAGGAACTGACCGTCAACCACCTCCCCGAGGACGAGGCGCAGATCCTGCACGCGCGGATGAAGCGCGAGGCGAGCGCGGCCGCCAGGATCAAGCACCCCGGCGTGATCACCGTCCACGACGTGCTGGAGCAGGACGGCCGCCCCTGGATCGTCATGGAGCTGGTCGACGGCCGTTCGCTGGCCGACGTCATCAGCCAGGACGGGACGCTGCAGCCGCGCGCCGCCGCCGAGGTCGGCAGCCAGGTGCTGGCCGCCCTGCACCGCGGTCACCAGCTGGGCGTGCTGCACCGGGACGTGAAGCCGGCCAACGTGCTGCTGGAGCGCGGCACCGGGCGGGTGGTGCTGCTGGACTTCGGCATCGCCACGTACGAGGGCTCGACCGAGCTGACCCGGCCCGGCGACCTGGTCGGCTCGCCGGACTACCTGGCGCCCGAGCGGGCCCAGGGCGAGCGTCCCGGGCCGGCCTCGGACCTGTGGGGCCTCGGGGCGACGCTGTACGCGGCGGTGGAGGGCGAGTCGCCGTTCCGCCGGACCTCGCCGCTGACCACGTTGGCCGCGGTGGTCGGCGACCCGCTGCCGGAACCGCGCCGGGCCGGGCCGCTGGGGCCGGTGCTGGCCGCGCTGATGGCCAAGGACCCGGACGAGCGGCCGACCGCCGACGAGGCGGCCCGGATGCTCTCCGAGGTGACGGACGGGCACACCATGGGCCTCAAGTCGGTCGCCCCCGCGCGCACGCCCACCCAGACGGTGCCCGTGGTGGACCGCACCGAGCCGGAGGACGAGGAGCCCGCCGGGTCGGAGGCGGTGACGGCCGCGCAGCCGGACGCTCAGGCCGCCGGGGCCACCGCGCCGGCCGTCCCGGCGGAGGGGCCGTCCGGTGCGGTGACCACGCCGACCGCGCCGGGTGCGCCGGTCGCGCACACCGTCGCGCCCGCGCGCGGCCCGCGCAGGCGCCGCAATCTGCTGCAGATCGTCGCGGTCGCGGTGGCCGTGGCGGTGGTGGCCGCCGGGGCCACCTACCTGGTCACCCACCGGGGCACGGCGACGCCGACGCCCGGGCCGGCCGCCTCGGTGAGCCCGGTGGCCTCCGCGAGCGCCGGGGAGGGCGGCCCGATACCGGACGGCTACCGCTGGGTGGACGATCCGGCGGGCTTCCGCTTCCCGCTGCCGATCGCCACGCCGGCCTGGCAGCGCAGCACGGACAACGCGAACCAGATCTTCTACAGCCCCGACAACAAGGTGCACTACCTGCAGTTCGCCGTCACCGTGGGCCAGTCGGTCCCGCCGCTGGAGCACCTCCAGCAGATGGAGACCACCGTCTCCAAGCTGAAGGACTACCGGCAGCACAAGATGACCGGGATGAAGGCGAACGGCCACGACGCGGCGATCTGGGAGTTCAGCTACGCGGCCAAGGAGGGCGGCCGGCGGCACGCCATCGAGGCGGAGTTCATCGACGAGGACGGCACCAGCTACGCCATCTACCTGTCGGGGCCGGAGAAGGAGAAGAACAGCAACGACTGGACGGAGGGCGTGCAGCGCTTCACCACGGTGTTCAACCACTTCACGCCGACCCGCTGAGCCGCCCGGTCGACCGCGGGGCCGAGCGCTCTACGGGGGCGCACGGCCCGGTGAACGGTGCGTCGGCGCCCGGCAATTCTTGTTACCGACGGGTACCGAACCGGCCGCCGACCGCCTAGGCTGCGCCGTATGACGGACCTCACGGCAGACATCCAGCCCCCCACGACCGCGACCGCAGCCGTCGGCGTCGGGGCCCGGAACCCGGCCGCCCCCGGCGGGGCCCGCACGATCGCCTCGGCCGTGCCGCCGTCCCTGGTCGCCCGGCTCGCCGCGGGGATCACCGCCACCGGCGAACCGGAACTGGTGCACACCGTCGCCCCGCTGACCGGGGAGAAGCTGGCGGCGCTGCCGCAGTCCGCCCCGGCCGACGTCGAGGTGGCCTTCCAGCTCGCCCGCCGCGCCCAGCCGGCCTGGGCCGCGCTGCCGGTCGCCCGTCGCGCCGCCGTCCTGCTGCGCTTCCACGACCTGCTGCTCAAGCGGCAGGACGAGGTGCTCGACCTCATCCAGGCGGAGACCGGCAAGGCCCGGCTGCACGCCTTCGAGGAGGTGATGGCGGTCGCCATGGCCGCCCGGCACTACGGCCGCGCCGCCCGCTCCTACCTGCGCGACCGCCGCCGCGGCGGCGCCCTGCCGGTGCTCACCCACACCGTGGAGTCCCGCCGCCCCAAGGGCGTGATCGGCCACATCTCGCCGTGGAACTACCCGCTGGAGCTGTCGGTGGGCGACGCGCTGCCCGCCTTCGTGGCCGGCAATGCCGTGGTCAACAAGCCCGACACGCAGACCGCGCTGACCGCGCTGTGGGCCCGTGAGCTGCTGGTGGAGGCCGGGCTGCCGGCCGACCTGTGGCAGATCGTGATCGGCGACGGCCCGGTGATCGGCCCCGAGGTGGTCGAGCGGGCCGACTACGTCTCCTTCACCGGCTCCACCCGCACCGGCCGCGAGATCGCCCAGCGCGCCGCGGCCCGGCTGGTCGGCGCCTCCCTGGAGCTCGGCGGCAAGAACGCCATGCTGGTGCTCGCCGACGCCGACCTGGACAAGGCCGTGGCCGGCGCCGTCCGGGCCTGCTTCTCCTCGGCCGGGCAGCTGTGCATCTCGATCGAGCGGCTGATGGTGCACCGCTCGGTGGCCGACGACTTCCTGGCCCGGTTCGCCGAGCGCACCCGGGCCCTGCGGCTGGGCGGCGGCCTCGCGTACGGCGCGGACATGGGCTCGCTGGTCTCCGTCCGGCAGCTGGACACCGTCACCCGGCACGTCGAGGAGGCGGTCGCGGCCGGCGCCACCGTGCTGGCCGGCGGGCGGGCCCGGCCGGACCTCGGCCCGTACTTCTTCGAGCCGACCGTGCTGGACGGGGTCACCCCGGAGATGGCGGTCTGCGCGGAGGAGACCTTCGGCCCGGTGGTCTCCGTCTACCGCTTCGACACCGAGGACGAGGCGGTCGCCGCCGCCAACGCCACCCCGTACGGCCTGAACTCCAGCGTCTGGACCCGGGACGCCCGGCGCGGGCGGGAGGTCGCGGCCCGGCTGCGCACCGGCACGGTGAACCTCAACGAGGCCTACGCGGCGGCGTACGGCTCGGTGGCCGCGCCGATGGGCGGCATGGGCGAGTCGGGGCTGGGCCGGCGGCACGGCGCCGAGGGCATCCTGCGCTTCACCGAGGCGCAGACCGTGGCCGGCCAGCGGATGCTGCCGATCGCGCCCTCGCTGGGCCTGGACGACGAGCGGTACGCCGCGCTGATGACGGGCGGGCTGCGGGTGCTCAAGGCCCTGCGGCTCAAGTAACCAACCACCGAGGCTCTTCCGAAGGAGCAGTGGCACATGGCGGGGTCTTCCCCTACGCGTCGGCCGGGCGACGGCGGCGCGGGTGACGGCGACGGGTTCGACTACGACGTGGTCGTGGTCGGCTCCGGCTTCGGCGGCTCGGTCGCCGCGCTGCGGCTGACCGAGAAGGGCTACCGGGTCGCCGTGCTGGAGGCCGGCCGGCGCTTCGGACGGGACGAACTGCCCAGGAACTCCTGGGATCTGGCGAACTACCTGTGGGCGCCGCAGTTCGGCCTGTACGGCATCCAGCGCATCCACCTGCTGGCCAACGTGCTGATCCTGGCCGGCGCCGGGGTCGGCGGCGGCTCGCTCAACTACGCCAACACCCTGTACGTGCCGCCGAAGGCGTTCTTCGAGGACCGCCAGTGGCAGCACATCACGGACTGGCAGGAGGAGCTGGCGCCGTTCTACGACCAGGCGCGGCGGATGCTCGGGGTGCGGCTCAACCCGACCGTCACCCCCTCCGACGTCCACCTGAAGGCCGCCGCCGAGCAGATGGGGGTGGGCGACACCTTCCACATGGCGCCGGTCGGGGTATTCTTCGGCGACGGTGAGGACGCCGAGGGCGCCAAGGCGGCCCCCGGGGAGGAGCACCCGGACCCGTACTTCGGCGGGGCCGGCCCGAGCCGCAGGGCCTGCACCGAGTGCGGCGAGTGCATGACCGGCTGCCGGCACGGCGCCAAGAACATGCTCACCGAGAACTACCTCCACCTGGCCGAGCGCGGCGGCGCCGAGATCCACCCGCTGACCACGGTGGCCCGGATCCGCGAGCGCGGCGAGGGCTTCGCGGTGGACGTCCGGCGCACCGACTCCCGCTCCACCACCGACCCGGTCAAGGCCGGGGCGCGGACCATCACCGCCGCCCGGGTGGTGATCGCGGCCGGCACGTACGGCACCCAGAACCTGCTGCACCGGATGCGCGACGGCGGCCACCTGCCCCGGATCTCCGGCCGGCTCGGCGAGCTGACCCGGACCAACTCCGAGGCGCTGGTGGGCGCGCAGACCACCGACCGGCGCTACGGCACCCGCGTCGACTTCACCAAGGGCGTCGCGATCACCTCCTCGATCCACCCGGACGAGAACACCCACATCGAGCCGGTGCGCTACGGCAAGGGCTCCAACGCCATGGGCGCGCTGTCGATCATGCAGGTCAAGGGCGGCGGCCGGGCCCCGCGCTGGCTGCGGTTCCTGGGGTCGGCGGCGCTGCACCCGGTGACCTTCGCCCGCTCGATGAACCAGCACCGCTGGTCGGAGAAGACGATCATCGGCCTGGTGATGCAGTCGCTGGACAACTCCATCACCGTCTCGCTGAAGAAGAGCGGCCCCGGCAAGGGCAGACTGACCTCCCGCCAGGGCCACGGCGCGCCCAACCCGACCTGGATCCCGGCCGCCGAGAAGGGCGCCCAGGCGCTCGCGGCCGAGATCAACGGGTTCCCCGGCAGCACCGTCGGCGAGATCTTCGACATCCCGATGACCGCCCACTTCCTCGGCGGCTGCCCGATCGGCGACTCCCCGGAGACCGGTGTCGTCGACCCGTACCACCGGCTGTACGGGCACCCGGGGATCAGCGTCGTGGACGGCTCGGCGATCTCGGCCAACCTGGGCGTCAACCCCTCGCTGACGATCACCGCACAGGCCGAGCGGGCGATGTCGATGTGGCCCAACAAGGGCGGGACGGACGGGCGTCCGGCCCCGGGTGAGGACTACCGCCGGGTGGTTGCGGTCGCCCCGGAGCACCCGGCCGTGCCCGAGGGCGCCTTCGGTGAGCTGCGGTTGCCGCTGCTGGCCGTCCCGGAGGTGCCGAAGCGGCGGTCCGACGGCTGATCCGCGGCCGGCAACCGCACCGGCGGTCACTGCGTCCACGTCAGTTGACAGCTGTGCGTAACCGATGGGATAAACGGGCTCCCTGGGGGGACCAGGGCTCGCTCTGACGGGGGGAACGCGGTAGATGGCCATGTGCACTGCGTGCGGCGCGGCTTCGGCGGAGGGCGCGGCGTACTGCGCCTCGTGCGGCAGACCGCTGGCCGCGCCCCCGCCGCCCACGACCGCGCCCGGATTCCCGGCGCAGCCCCCGGCCGCCCCGCCGGTCCCGCCGACGGGGGCCCCGGCCGGACCGGCGTACCCGCCGACCGTCGCCGCGCCCGCCGTCGGCACCTGGGGCGGCGGCACGCCGTACCGGCCGGCCGCGGCCCAGCCGGCCGTGGTGCGCTGGCTGACCGGCGACTGGCGTCCGGCGCTGATCGCGGTGCTCGCGCCGACGGCGGTGCTGCTGATCGCCGCGCTGATCGCGGCCATCCCGGGCGGCTACGACCTGGGCATGGGCTCCAGCTCGAACCCTGACGACGGGCCGGAGTTCGGCACCCGCTACGGCGCCATGCTCGCGGCCGCGCTGGCCGCGCTCGGCGCGCCGTTCAAGGCGTCCTACGGCTTCGGCGCCGACACCCGGCTCGAGGGCAACCTGGAGTACGTGGCGCGGGTGGTGCCGATGACGGTCACCGCGCTGTGGCTGCTCGCCCTCTGGCTGGGCCTGCGGATCGGTCTGCGCCGCAAGCAGGCCGCCGGGGCCCCGCAGCTGACCTGGGCCCGGGCCGCCGCCGAGGCGGCCCGCATCGCGGTGGCCGCGGGGGCGGTGACCCTGGTGCTCGGCCTGGTCGGCGGGACCACCTGGCACCCGGAGCGGCGCCGGGGCCGGTACGGCAGCGGCTACCCGTACGGCGACGGAGACAGCTCCGGCTACGGCGTCACCGCCGACTCCGGCTGGGTCGAGGCGCTCGGCTGGACACTGCTGCTGGCCTTCGTGGTCGCGCTCCTGGTGTACGGCACCGACGCGCTGCGCTGGGCCGCCTGGCGCAACCGGACGGTGCGCGGCTGGGCGGTGGCCTCGCTGACGGCGGGCCGGGCGATCGCGCTGGCGGTCGGCCTCTCGGCGGTCACGGCGTTCATCATCGTGGCGGCCCAGGACGAGGGCTGGGCGACCGGCGTCTCGCTGGCCGTCCTGCCCAACCTCGGCCTGATGCTGCTCGGCTTCGCCTCCGGCGCCACCGTCGAGGCGCGCGGCCCCGACACCGGCTACCGCGAGGACGAGACCTTCTTCGACTACTCCTTCTTCGACCTCAAGGACCTCGCGGGCGAGTGGCGCTGGGCCGGCCTGCTGGTGATCGTCGCGGTGCTGTTCCTCGGCTGGTCGGCCCACAGGCGGCGGCTGGACGTCGCCGACCGGCTGCGGCTGGCGGTCGTGTACGCGGGCGGGCTGACCCTGCTGATGGCGCTGGCCGGCAGCTCGGCGAAGGCCGAGATGCCGGGCTACCGCGGCCGGGGCGGGGGGATGAGCTCCGAGATGGCCGACGCGGGGATGACCTTCGGCAGCCTGCTGCTGGCCAACCTGGTCTGGGCGGCGGTCGGCGCGCTGGTCGTGCCGGCGGTGCTGGCCGCGGTGCGCCCGCAGGCCCCGGTGGCGTACGACCCGGGGCCGGCGCCCTTCCCGCCGGGCGGGGCGCCGTTCGCGCCCGGCGGGGTGCCCCCGCAGGGCGGCCCGTTCGGGGCCGGTGACCCGTACGGCGGCCAGTACGGCGTGCCCGGTGCTCCCGGTGCTCCCGGCGCTCCCGGTGCGGCGTACCCGCAGGGCGTGCCGCCGCAGCAGCCGCCGGCCGGGTACGAGGCGGCGCCCGAGCAGGGCGCGCCGGGCACGGTGGTGCCGACCGTGAGCGAGGTGCTGGGCTCGCACGAGGAGGCGCCCGCGCCGTCCGCGGGCGGCGCGCGACCGCCGGCCGCGCGCCCGGGCGGGGACGGCGCGGAGCCGGTCGACCCCAGCGTCTGGCGCAAGCAGCCGTAGCGTCACCGAAGAACCTCCGCCGGGCGGCGGCCGGGCCTCGCCGTCCTGCTGCTGGTGACCGGCGCCCTCGGCCTGTTCGCCTCGGTGGTCCTCACCCTGGAC
>NZ_JBSGFD010000258.1:0-9933 GCF_053603215.1 Kitasatospora sp. NPDC004240
GCCGCCGTACGGATGCGGCCGAGACCCGGTCGGGGGGGGGCGCCCCGCCCCGGGCGGGGGGCCCCCGCCACCCGGGGCCCCCCGGCGCCGTTTCCCTGACCGAATCACCGCAGGAGGTGGACGATGGCCGGTGCTGCCACGGGTGCGCGCGTCGACGGACGGGTCCGGCGCGGGGAGGAGACCCGGCGCGCGGTGCTGCGGCGCGCGGTGGAGATCGCCTCGGTCGAGGGCCTGGAGGCGCTGTCCATCGGCCGGCTCGCCGCCGACCTGGGCCTGAGCAAGAGCGGGGTGTTCGCCGGCTTCGGCTCCAAGGAGGAGCTCCAGCTGGCCACCGTCCGGGCGGCCCGGCGGATCTTCTACGACGCCGTGGTGGCGCCGGTGGAGGACGAGCGGGACGCGCTGGTCAGGGTCTGGCGGCTCTGCTCGGGCTGGCTGGAGTACTCGCGGGCCCGGGTGTTCCCGGGCGGCTGCTTCTTCTACGAGGTCAACGCCGAGTTCGACGCCCGGCCGGGCCCGGTGCGCGATCTGCTGGCGGAGTGCGCCCGGGACTGGGCGGGGGCGCTGCGCGACGCGCTGGCGCAGGCCCGGGCCCAGGGCGGGCTGCGGCCGGGGGCGGATCCGGCGCAGCTGGCGTTCGAGCTGAGCGGGTTCATGGAGCTGGCGAACTCGCAGGCGATGCTGTTCGGCGAGGAGGGCCCGTACGAGCGGGCGGCCGCGGCGGCCCGGCGGCTGCTGCTGGCGGAGGCCACCGATCCGGAGCTGCTGCCGGCGCCCTGAGCGGGGTGGTCGTCGGCGGCCGCGGGTTTCCGCGTCCATAAAACTGCACGAACGATCGTGCTAATATCTCGCCCAGGGCACGGCACCACCCGACGGAACACCCGACCAGGGGAGACCACCATGGACCCGTCCGCACTGATCCGCCCCGCTCTCAACACCACCGCGCTGGTCGCCCCACGGCTGGCCGGCCGGCTCGCGTTCGAGCTGTTCAAGCACCCCGTCCGGCGAGGCCGGGTCCGCGGCGCCGAGCGCGAGCTGCACGAGGGGGCCGTCACGGAGGAGATCACCGTGAACGGCAAGCGCGTGGTCACCTACCGGTGGGGCGACGGCGCCCGGCCCGTCCTGCTGGTGCACGGCTGGCAGTCCCGGGCCTCCCGCTTCGCCGCCTTCGTCCCCCGGCTGCGCGCGCTGGGCCTCAGCCCGGTCTCCTTCGACGCCCCCGGCCACGGCGGGTCCGGCGGCCGGGCGACCACCATCCTGGAGGTCCGCGACATCATCCGCCGGCTGCACCGGCGGTACGGCGACTTCGAGTCGGTGATCGCCCACTCCTTCGGCGTGACCTGCGCCTTCCTGGCGCTGCGCGGCGGCGTACGGGCCGGGCGACTGGTCGCGGTGGCCGGGGTCGCCGAGTTCGGCTACCTGCCGTCGGAGTTCTGCGCCCAGCTCGGGCTCTCCGCCCGGATCGAACGGGAGCTGAACCACCGGATCGAGCGGGTGCTGTTCGCGGACACCCCGCAGCGCGAGGGCATCGGCTCGATCTGGGAGCACTTCGACGCGGCCCACCGGCCCGAGGACGTCGGGCTGCCGATCCTGGTGGTGCACGACGAGGACGACGACGTGGTCCGCCTCGACCAGGCCCACCGGCTCAAGGCGGCCTACGGCGAGCGGCTCGACCTGCTGGTCACCCGGGGCCTCGGCCACCGCCGGGTGCTGGGCGAGCCGACCGTGGTCGACAACGCGATCGGCTTCCTGACGCCCGACCCGGCCGGCGGCGGCGCCCCGGCCGGCCGGCGGGAGGTCCCGGCGTGATCCCGCTGGAGCTGCACACCCGGGCGCTGGCGGTGGCCGGCGACGCGGTGGCCGCCGTCCGGCCCGGGCGGCTGGACCTGCCGACCCCCTGCGCCGGCTGGACGCTGGGCCGCCTGCTGGAGCACGTGGTCGGCCAGCACCGGGGCTTCGCGGCCGCCGCCTGGGGAGCCGGGCCCGACCTCGCGACCTGGCAGGACGCCCCGCTGACCGGCGGCCCGCTCACGGCGTTCCGCACCTCGGCCGACCAGCTGACGGCGGCCTTCGGCGCGGCCGCCACGGCGGCCGGGTCGGTGGAGCTGTGGCTGCCCGAGATCAGCACGGAGCGCACCGTCCCGCTGCGCCGGGCGGTCGGCTTCCACCTGCTCGACACCCTGGTGCACGGCTGGGACGTCGCCGCCGCGCTCGGCGTGCCGGAACGGGTCACGGACGTGGTGGACGGCGATCCCGAACTGGCGGGCGCCCTGCTGGCGGTGGCCCGGGAGGTCCCGGCGGGCCCCGCCGACCGGGCGCCGGGCCGGGCGTTCCGCGAGCGCGGGCCCGACGATCCGGCGGTCGGCCCCTTCGACCGGGCGCTGGCCCTGCTCGGCCGCGACCCGGCCTGGCGGCCGCCGGGCGCCTGAGACGCGGCGGACGGGCGCGGCGGACAGGCGCGCCGGGCAGGCCCGGCGGATCACCCGCCGTCGCGCTGCTCGTCCGGGAAGCGGGGCCCGCCGATCAGGAACAGCAGGGCGGCGATCGGGAACGCGAACGAGGCGACCACCAGAACGACGAACTCCCAGAACATCCCGTACTCCTCGTCAGTCCCGGGCCTCCCGGGACCCCCGAAGGTGTGGCCAGGAGATCCCAAACCCACATGGCCCCGATTGGCCGAATTGTCCACTCGATATCCGACGGTATGGCCGGATCGCCCCGGCTGCCACCGGACGGACCGGCCACGCCGGGCGCAAGGGTCTGGGCGAGGGCGGTCCGGGCGTCCACACTGGCGGGATGCGTGTACAGCTGGCAGGGGAAGCACGGCGGCCGGACCGCGACAGCGAGGACTTCGCGGTGGCCTCGCCCGAGGCGCTGGTACTGCTCGACGGTTCCAGCTCACCGACCGGCATGGAGTCCGGGTGCCGCCACGGCACCCCCTGGTACGTGCGGCGGCTGGGGGTGCACCTGCTGGCCCGGCTGACCGACCGGGCCGACCGCTCGATCGCGGAGTGCCTGGCCGACGCCATCGTGGAGACGGCCGCGCTGCACGGCGGCCGCTGCGACCTGGCCCATCCCAACACCCCCGCCGCCATGGTGGTGGCGGCCCGCAGGCACGGCGCCTCGCTGGAGTACCTGGTGCTCGGCGACTCGCTGCTGGTGCTCCAGTTCAAGGACGGCCCGCCGAAGGTGATCGGCGACAACCAGCGCTTCCCCGGCGGCGAGGAACTGCGCCGCCAGGTCTGGTCGACCGTGCCCGGTACGGCCGAACGGGCGGATCTGCACCTGCGCTACGCGCTGGCCGTGCGCAGCGCCCGCAACCGCGGGCAGGGCCCGTGGATCGCCGCGGCCAGCCCGCGCGCCGCCACGTACGCGGAGACCGGCTTCGTCCGCCTGGACCGGTTGCACGCGGTGGCCGCGCTGACCGACGGCGCCTCGCGCTACACCGAGCGCTTCGGCCTGGGCAGTTGGGGCGACGCCCTGCGGCTGCTCGCCGAGGCCGGCCCGGCCGAGCTGATCGCCCAGGTCCGCGAGGTGGAGCGGGCGGACGCCTCCTGCGAGCGCTGGCCGCGCGGCAAGACGCACGACGACGCCTCGGCCCTCTACGCGCTGCTGTAGCGGGGCCGGGGCGTCGTACGGCCGGGTCGGTCGATCAAGTGCGTGGCCGTGCTGGGGCCGCGAGGCGGCGGCAGGCGGTCCGAACCGGTCGTGCGAGGGCCCGGACCGTTCCCGGTCCGGGCCTCTCACGACGGGCCGTCAGCGTCCCAGGTTGGTGTCGGCGGGGATGGTGCCGAGGCGACCGGCCTGGAAGTCCTCCATGGCCTGCTGGAGCTCCCGGTGGCTGTTCATCACGAACGGGCCGTAGTGGGCGACCGGCTCGCGGATCGGGAGGCCGCCGAGGAGGACGACCTCGAAGTTGGCGCTGCGGGAGTCCGGCTGCTTCTCGTCGGCGCGGATGGTGAGGGAGTCGCCGTCGCCGAAGACGACCGCCTGGCCCATGTGGAACGGGCGCCGCTCCGTGCCGGCCGAGCCGCTGCCGGCCAGTCCGTAGGCCAGCGCGTTGAAGTCGGCCCGCCACGGCAGGGTGACCTGTGCGCCGGGGTGCACCGACACGTGGATCATCGTGATCGGGGTGTGGGTGGCACCGGGGCCCTCGTGGCCGTCGATGTCGCCGGCGATCAGCCGGAGCAGCGCGCCGCCGTCCGAGGAGGCCAGCAGTTTGACGCTGGTGCCGCGGATGTCCTGGTACTTGGGCGCGATCATCTTGTCGGCGGCGGGCAGGTTGACCCAGAGCTGCAGCCCGTGGAAGAGGCCGCCGGACATCACCAGGGACTCCGGCGGGGTCTCGATGTGCAGCAGCCCGGAGCCGGCCGTCATCCACTGGGTGTCGCCGTCGGTGATCACGCCGCCACCGCCGTGCGAGTCCTGGTGGATGAAGGTGCCGTCGATGATGTACGTGACGGTCTCGAAGCCCCGGTGGGGGTGCCAGGGCGTGCCCTTGGGCTCGCCGGCCTGATAGTCCACCTCGCCCATCTGGTCCATCATGATGAACGGGTCGAGGTACTTGGTGTTGATCTTCGCGAAGGCGCGGCGGACCGGGAAGCCCTCGCCCTCGTAGCCCTCGGGGGCGGTGACCACGGTGAGGACCGGCCGGGCGCTCGTGACGGCGGGGTCCGGGGTGGCGACGCGCGGGAGGGTCAGCGGGTTGTCGACGGTCACGGCGGGCATGTCGGCCTCCTTCTGGGGAGTTCTGTGGCCTACATGGGAGAGATTAGTTCAATCCTCAACAAGAGGCAAGTTGAAAGTTGAACCATTTGTCGATGCCGGGGCCGGGATCGGCCCCACGAGACCCCGCGGGGCCCCACGAGGCCCTGCGGGGCTCCCGGTCGGCCGGGGCCGCGGCGAGGGGCTAGCCGTACATCCGGCGCATGGTGAAGTCGACCATCTGCTCGACCGCCTTGGCGTCGAACACCATCCGGTGCTCGCCCTCCATGTCCAGCGCGAAGCCGTACCCGGTCGGCAGCAGGTCCAGCACCTCGGCGCCGGTCACCGTGAAGTGCTTGGACTCCTTGCCGGCGTAGCGGCGCAGCTCCTTGAGCGAGCTGAACATCGGGATCACCGGCGTCGGCGTGTTGTGCAGCGCCAGGAACCCTGGACGGTCGCCGCGCGGGCAGTGCACCTTGGAGGTGATGAAGATGGCCTGGAAGTCCTCGACCGCCATCGACCCGGTGGTGAAGGCCCGGACGGCGTCCGCCAGCGAGGGTGGCGACGGCTCGGGGTACAGGGACTGCTGCTGGCCCGCCTGGGCCTGCTCGCCGTACGGCCCGGGGCCGGGCATGCCGTTCATTCCCGGCTGCGGACCCGCCTGTTGCTGGTAGGGGTCGCCCGGGTATGCGTTCTGGTCATAGCCGTACACACGGACAGGCTAGCGGGAGCGCCGCTCCCCGCGCGGCGGTCGATCCTGACAAGGAGTGGATGCCCCTCTTGTGGAACGTGCTGTGCGGTGCGCCCACCGGGCACGTGACCGTGTTCATAGCGGATTCACCGCCGGGGGCTTGAACAAGTTACCGCCGGGTAGCATCATGATGTCTACTGGTGGGTACGGGGCGCCCGAACGCGGCGGACTCCCGGAAGCGACGAACCGGAGAAAACGGCCATGGGTCACTACAAGTCCAACCTGCGGGACGTGGAGTTCAACCTCTTCGAGGTGTTCGGCCGCGACCAGGTGTACGGCACCGGACCGTTCGCCGACATGGACGTCGAGACCGCGAAGAACATCCTGAGCGAGATCTCCCGTCTGGCCGAGAACGACCTCGCCGCGTCCTTCGTCGACGCCGACCGCAACCCGCCGGTCTTCGACCCCGAGACCAACACCGCCCCGATCCCGGCCTCCTTCAAGAAGAGCTACCAGACCTTCATGGACGCCGAGTGGTGGCGTCTGGGCATCCCGGAGTCCATCGGCGGCCAGGTCACCCCGTCCTCGCTGATCTGGGCCTTCGCCGAGCAGATCCTCGGCGCCAACCCGGCCATCTGGATGTACTCCTCCGGCCCGGCCTTCGCCGGCGTCATCGCCGAGGAGGGCACCGAGGAGCAGCTGGAGGTCGCCAAGCGGATGACCGACCGCCTGTGGGGCTCCACCATGGTCCTCACCGAGCCGGACGCCGGCTCCGACGTGGGCGCCGGCCGCACCAAGGCGATCAAGCAGGAGGACGGCTCCTGGCACATCGAGGGCGTCAAGCGCTTCATCACCTCGGGCGAGCACGACATGTCCGAGAACATCATCCACATGGTGCTGGCCCGCCCCGAGGGCGGTAAGCCGGGCACCAAGGGCCTCGGCCTCTACATCGTGCCGAAGTACGACTTCGACTGGCAGACCGGTGAGCTGGGCGAGCGCAACGGCGTCTACGCCACCAACGTCGAGCACAAGATGGGCCTCAAGGCCTCGAACACCTGCGAGATGACCTTCGGTGCCAAGCACCCGGCCAAGGGCTGGCTGCTGGGCGAGAAGGTCGACGGCATCCGCCAGATGTTCAAGATCATCGAGTTCGCCCGCATGATGGTCGGCACGAAGGCCATCGCCACCCTCTCCACCGGCTACCTGAACGCGCTGGAGTACGCCAAGGAGCGCGTGCAGGGCGCCGACATCTCGCAGTTCCTGGACAAGACCGCCCCGCGCGTCACCATCACCAACCACCCGGACGTGCGCCGTTCGCTGCTGACCCAGAAGGCCTACGCCGAGGGCATGCGCGCGCTGGTGCTGTTCACCGCCTCCACCCAGGACGACGTGATCGCCGCCCGCCTGCGCGGCGAGACCGACGAGGCCGCCGAGCGTCTGAACGACCTGCTGCTGCCGATCGTCAAGGGCTACGGCTCGGAGAAGTCCTACGAGCAGCTCGCCCAGTCCCTGCAGACCTTCGGTGGCTCCGGCTACCTGCAGGAGTACCCGATCGAGCAGTACATCCGGGACGCCAAGATCGACACCCTCTACGAGGGCACCACGGCCATCCAGGGCCAGGACTTCTTCTTCCGCAAGATCGTCAAGGACGGCGGCCAGGCGCTGACCGCGCTGTCCGAGCAGATCCAGAAGTTCCTCGCCGGCGCCGAGGGCGGCGACGCCCTGGCCGCCGAGCGCGAGCTGCTCGCCAAGGCCGCCGGCGACCTGGAGGCCATCATCGGCAAGCTGCTCGCCGACCTCTCCTCGGTCGAGCAGGACGTCAAGAACATGTACAAGGTGGGCCTCAACACCACCCGCCTGCTGATGGTCTCCGGCGACGTCGTCGTCGGCTGGCTGCTGCTGCGCCAGGCCGCCGTGGCCCTGGCCAAGCTGGAGGCCGGCGCCACCGAGAAGGACGTCCCCTTCTACCAGGGCAAGGTCGCCGCCGCCCGCTTCTTCGCCCGCAACGTGCTGCCGACGACCGCCCCGCAGCGTCTGATCGCCGAGGGCATCGACGGCGAGATCATGGACCTGGCGGAGGAGGCGTTCTAGGAGGCACCCCCTCCGACGCCGCACCGACTGCCTGACCCACCCTCAGTACGAAGGGGGCCCACCGCCACGGTGGGCCCCCTTCGTGCTGCCCGCCCGGGGCGGGGTTCAGGCCGTGCGCAGGGCGGTGAGCGGGTCGGTGCGGGCGGCCCGGAGGGCGGGATAGAGGCCGGCCAGCAGGCCCACCACGGTGCCGATGAGCGGGGCCGGCAGGGTGGTGGCGGGCTGCAGGACGGCGGTCCACTCGCGGGCGGCGGCCACCGCGACCACCGTCACCACCCCGAGGCAGGTGCCGATCAGCCCGCCGAGCGTGCCCAGCACCGTCGACTCGGTGAGGAACTGGGCGGCGACGTGCCGGGTACGGGCGCCCAGCGCGCGGCGCAGCCCGATCTCCTCGGTGCGCTCCAGGACGGCGACCAGGGTGGTGTTGGCGATGCCGACCGCGCCGACCAGCAGGCAGATCCCGGCCAGGGCGAGGAAGAGCCCGGT
The DNA here is from genome assembly GCF_053603215.1 of Kitasatospora sp. NPDC004240. NCBI lineage: Bacteria > Bacillati > Actinomycetota > Actinomycetes > Kitasatosporales > Streptomycetaceae > Kitasatospora > Kitasatospora sp. NPDC004240. The sequence goes on from NZ_JBSGFD010000258.1 coordinate 7,970, forward strand.
CAGGTCGGAGGTCACCCGGTCCTGCAGGCTGTGCGGGTCGGGCGGCGGGACCACCGTGAAGGCGTCCGGCCGGTCCGGCCGCAGCGCCGTCGCGACCTGCTCGGCGACCACCGTGGCCGCACCGACCCGGGTGGCCACCAGCGCCTGGGCGGCGCGGTCGGGCTCGGTACCGGGAGGGCCGAACCGCTCCAGCGCCGTGCGCGCCGGGATGATCATCCCGAGCAGGGCGCCGGGCTGGCGCCGGACGTCCGAGTAGACGCCGATCACCGTGTACGGCAGGCCGTCGAGGAACACCGCGGGCCGGGCGTCGAGACGGGTGACCCCGAGCCGCTTGGCGGCGGCCTGGCTGAGCAGCACCACCGGCTGGCCGGTGTGCTGCACGAACGCGTCCATGGTGACCCCGGCCGTCAGCGTCGGCTCCATCGCGGCCACCGCGCCCGGGGTGGCCGCCAGCACGGACAGGCCCGAGCCCTCGTTCTCGCCGGCGGGCCGGGCGGTGATCACCGGGGCGGACGGGAGCGGCCACCAGACGCCCGCCGCTTCCACCCCGTCGATCCGGGCCAGCCGGCCGTCCGCGTCCTCGGGGAAGTTCGACGGCGGGTTGGTGCCGGGGGCGACGCCGTCGGTGGCGGGCCGGTCGGTCACGGTGACGGTGGTGGCCCGGGTGAGGCTGAACTGCTCGCCGATCTGGCCGGACGCCGTCGCGGTCAGGCCGAGCACCGCCACGAAGGCGCCGATGCCGAGCACGGTGCCGAGCATGGTGAGCACCGAGCGGCCGGGGCGCTGCAGGATGCCGGACAGCGCCTCCGAGCCGAGGTCGCGCAGCCCCAGCCGGGAGGGCGGCTGCACGGGCCGGCCACCGCTCACCGGGCCGTCTCCGGCGCGCGCTCGGCGGGGTCCTCCGCAGGGACCTCCGAGACGGCCTCCGGTGGGACCTCCGTGCGGGCCGAGAGCACGCCGTCGTGGAGGGTCACCCGGCGGCCGGCCCGGGCGGCGACGGAAGGGTCATGGGTGATCACCACCAGGGTGAAGCCCTCCGCGTGCAGCTCGTCGAACCGGTCGAGCACCGCCTGCGCGTTGGCCGAGTCCAGGTTCCCGGTCGGTTCGTCGCAGAGCAGCAGGCTGGGGCGGTTGACCAGGGCGCGGGCGATCGCCACCCGCTGCCGCTCCCCGCCGGACATCGTGGTGGGCAGCGCGTCGGTGCGGTGGCCGAGGCCGACCCGGCGCAGCGCGTCCAGTGCGGCGGCCCGGCGGGTGTGGGCGGGGGTGCGGTTGTAGACCTGGGCGAGTTGCACGTTCTCCTCGGCCGTCCGGTGCGGCAGCAGGTGGAAGGACTGGAAGACGAAGCCGATCCGCCGTCCGCGCAGCGCCGCCCGCTCGCGGTCGCGCAGACCGCCGGTGTGAATGCCGTCGAGCTCGTAGCGCCCGGTGGTCGGGGTGTCCAGCAGACCGAGCAGGTGCAGCAGGGTGGACTTCCCGGAGCCGGACGGCCCGGTGACGGACAGGTACTCGCCCCGGCGCACGGTGAGGTCGCAGGGGTGCAGCGCGGTCACCGGCGGCTCGCCGGGGTGGCTGCGGCCGACGCCGGTGAGGGCGATCACCGGCGGCTCGCGGTCGCTCACGTGCCCACCACCACCTGGTCGCCCGGCCGGAGCACGGCGCCGGCGACCGGCACGACGGCGACCATGCCGTCCGCCGACACCCCGGTGGTCACCGGCACGGTCGTCCGACTGCCCGCGGCGTCGACCACGGTGACCGATGTCCGGCCGGCGGCGTCGGTGCTGATCGCGGCCACCGGGACCGCGGTGACCGGCTTGTCGTTGTCGTCCCGCAGCACGGTGAGCCGGACGTTGCGGCCGTTCAGCGCCGCCGGCAGCGGGGCTGCGGGGACGATCGTCACCGGGACCTGGGCGGGCCCGCCGGCCTGCGGCGCGCCCGCGCCGCCGCCCTGGCCAGCGCCGCCG
>NZ_JBSGFD010000259.1:0-9921 GCF_053603215.1 Kitasatospora sp. NPDC004240
CATCTAGGCCAATAACCGCATAGATCGACGAGGTCGGCTACATCCCGTTCGACCAGGACGCGGCGAACCTGTTCTTCCAGCTCATCGCGTCGCGCTATGAACAGGGCTCGGTGATGGTGACCTCGAATCTGCCCTTTGGGCGGTGGGGAGAGACCTTCTCGGACGACGTCGTCGCGGCCGCGATGATTGACCGGCTGGTCCACCATGCCGAGGTTCTCACCCTGACCGGCGACTCCTACCGGACCCGTCAGCGACGCGAGCTCCTGGCGCAGGAGAACCGAGCCCACCGCGACTGAGCCTGTCAGCCGCCTTGGTCGGCCGAGCGAAAGATGTGCTCTCGCCCTTCACGGTCTTCGAACTCGACGCTGAAGGTCAAGCCCATCCCGTTCAAGGCCCCCAGCAGGTCAGTGATGCGATCGGGATCCACGAACCCGCTGAACACGACGGGTTCGAGCGGAGTCAGCTCAAGGTCCGCGGACTCGTTCTCGACCTGGAACTCGGTCCAGCTCGATCGCCGGACCCGCCAGCCGGCGCGGAAGAACAGCTCAGCCGCGTTTTGGGCGCTGGCTGTCCCGGTCAAAGATCCCCAGACGTTGCTGCCGACATCAAGCTGAGCCACGGCAGCGGCGTCAAGACGCGGGCCGTCCGTCCCTCCAGAGGTGAAGTCCACGCCGGACAGTATCGGGCAGGTGACCGTCATCTCGCGCACAGGCCGGCGGACAGGCCCGAACCGACCCCAGGGGGTCAATTCTGCGGGACTGGTGCGGGGTCAAATCTGCGGTTCTGGATCACTTTCCGTGCCAGAGCCACGGAGGGTCACCGGAGCCGCGATCATGAACGGTCGTGGCTGACGATCTCCTCCAAAACCTCTGGGTCCACCAGACCGCCGACGTCGCGGTCAACACCCTGACCATCCACGCCGACCGCGTGACCGTCCACGCCGCCACGACCGGCAACGAGGCGGGCTGCCCGTCGTGCGGGACCGTCTCGACCCGGGTGCACAGCAGTTACGTTCGACGGTTGGACGACAGCGCGGCGGGTCGGCGTCGGGTGGTGGTCGAGTTACGGGTCCGCCGGTTCCGTTGCCGTGAACGAGCTTGCCCCCGGGCCACGTTCGTCGAGCAGGCGTCGGGGCTGACCTTCCGTCACGGGCGTCGGAGCCAGGGACTGCAGGCCGCGCTGCAGCAGCTCGCCCTGGCCTTGGCCGGCCGGGCCGGCTCCCGTCTGGCTGAGACCTTCGCGGTCCCCGTGAGCCGTTCGACGCTCCTGCGGCTGATACGCGCCCTGCCGGATCCGGCGCACGTGGTGCCGCGCGTCCTGGGTATCGACGAGTTCGCCCTGCGTAAGGGCCACGTCTACGCCACGATCCTGGTCGACATCGAGACCCGCCGCGCAGTCGATCTGCTGCCCGACCGCACGGTCGCAACCGTCCGGTCCTGGCTGGCCGACCATCCAAGTGTGAAGGTCGTCTGCCGCGACCGGTCGGCCTCCTACGCCGAAGCCGTCCGGCTCGGCGCCCCGGACGCGATCCACGTCGCCGACTGGTTCCACCTGTGGCAGAACCTCGCCGACGCGGTGGAGAAGACCGTGCTCCAGCACCGTGCCCTGCTATCCGAACCGGCCCCTCCAGCAGGTCCGGCTCCGGCTGTCGCCTTGGCGTCCGTCAGCTCCGAGCCTCGCCGGACCGGCCGGCTGTCCGACCGGGTCCGCGAACAGCACGCCGCCGTCCATGCGCTCATGGACGACGGGTTCAGTCTGCGCGCCATCGGCCGACGACTGGACCTGGCCCGCAACACGGTGCGCCGACTGGCCGGCGCGCAGGACCCGGACGAGCTGCTGGTCGGCCGCTGGACCGGACGCACCAGCATCCTCGACCCCTACAAGCCCTACCTCCACCAGCGGTTCGCCGAGGGCCACACGATCGCCCGGCGCTTGTTCGAGGAGATTCGACAGCGGGGATTCCCCGGTCAGGAGCAGATCGTGCGCGTCTACGTGCGTCGGTTGCGGGAGGCGTTCCCCGACCAGGACCCGCCCCGCCGCAAGCCCTCCGTCCGGGACGTGACCAGCTGGATCACCCGCCGCCCCGACCGCCTGCGTGACGAAGACGCCCAGCAGCTCAAGGAGGTCCTCGCCCGCGTCCCGGTGCTGGCCACCACCGCCGAGCACGTCAGGGCCTTCGCCGAGCTGATGAACGACCGCCGCGGCCGAGAGCTCAAAGACTGGATCACACGGGTCCAGCAGGACCAGGTCCCGGCCCTTCGAAGCTTCGCCACCGGTCTGCTGCAGGACCTCGATGCGGTCGTCGCCGGTCTGACCCTGAGCTACAGCTCCGGCGCGGTCGAGGGCCACAACAACAAGATCAAGATGATCAAGCGCCAGATGTTCGGCCGCGCCGGCTTCGACCTCCTGCGCAAGCGCGTCCTCCTCGCGACATGAGGCCGCCGGTCGTGGCGGCGTGGACGGTCACGCGGTCGGCGTACTTGAGAAAGTGGCTCTGGCAAGATTTTCGTAGCCGGAGATCGTCTTGGTTCGGTCGGTGCTCGAACCGCGTCGCGGTCTGCCGTTCCACTGGTCTGGATGGTCGCACGGCTACTGGACCGGACCAGCCAGCGTTTCGATCGACAGAGGCGGGCAGCTCTCCTCTGTCCGGGTAAGGCTTGCCAGCTCTTCCGAGGGTTCGTCACCATCGCGAAGGGCCAAGACGTATGCCCTTGCATCCCGCAGACTCATCCGCGGGGCCTGCTTCCGCAGGTGGCTCATGGCGGCCACGACCCCGGCGGAGTGAATCACTGCGCGAACGGACGAGGTCAGTGGGGCAGGCGGTCGGATGCCCTTGATCTGCTGGAGGTAGAGCTCCTCCCAGTTCTCGGCTATCCACGTGGTGGCGGGGACGTGGTGGATGCTGCCGTCGTGCCGGTCCACCAGGTAAGGGCCGCTGCCAACGAGGCTGTCGCGAACATCACGGGTGCGGGCGTACTCCGCCGAGTTCCAGAAGACGAGCCAGCCGACCGCATGCTCCTCCACGGCGCAGACGGCGAGCTCGCGGAGTGGTCCTGCCCACGTCAACCGTTCTCGGGCCAGCAGGGACTCGACAAGCTCGACGGCGCGTTCCTTCGAAATCACGCTTCCATCATTCACCGCAGGTCAATCGGGTTTCGGGGGGCGTGGCCGCGCCCGCGTCGAGATCTCAGACGCGGTCTTCAGGCCGTGAAGCGGCGGCGGAGGGGGGCGAGCAGTACGACCCGGTGGCGGAGGAGCGGCACTCCGGCACGTCCTGCCATGATGCGCTTCTGCAGCTTCACGTCGGTGATACGGCCTTCGTTGACGCCGGAGTTGTAGTGAGTTGTGATCCCCTGGCGGACCGCGTGCTGGTCTTCGCGTAAGGCGGTGGCCATCCCGGCGAGAGGCGTCAGTCCGCTGGTAGCGAGCTGGTCGAGCCATCCCGGGAGGGGTGTGCCGTCGCGGGCGTCGAGCATGGTGGCGAACTGGCGGACCAGGTCGTGAGTGAGACGGAGTTCCGGGCAGTGGTCGAGCAGCCGGCGCAGACGCTGGCCGGTCTGGAGGCTGTGCCGGTGGGGTGCGGTGATGATCCAGCGTGCGGCTTCGCGTGGGGAGGGCGGCCGTTCGCGCGGCTCGTCCAGCGGTAGCCCGCGCCGCAGGGGTGCGAGGGCCATCTTCACGCGCTGGTAGTGGCCCAGGTAGCCCTTGCCGAGGAGTTCCTGGTGCAGGGTCTTCGCGCTGCGCTCGCCTTCGTCCCAGCGTTGCTGCAGGTAGTCGAGGTAGGGGTCCAGGGCGGAAGGGCGGCGGGGAGCCCGTCGCATCACCTCGTGCCAGGTGTGGGCACGGGCGTACTTGCGCACCGTGCGGCGGTCCAGCCCGAGCTCTCGGGCCGCGACACTGTAGGTGCGGCCGGCATCGGTGAGCGCGTGCACGGCCTCGAACAGTCGCTGGGCATGACGGCCGGCCGCAGTGCCCGCCGAGACGGGACTCGCTGCCGCTTCGTCGGTGGGTTCCGACCCGGCCGGTTCAGGGGTCGGCAGTGCGGCGGGCAGGCAGGTGCGGTGAGTGGCGGCGAGTTCCTGAACGCGCCGGGACAGGCCTTGCCACAGGTGGAAGCGGTCGCTGACCTGGACAGCGTCGGGGGCGCCGGCGGCGATGCCCTGCCGGTAGGTGAGTGAGCCGTCGCGGCAGGCGATCTCCACCCCGGGATGCTCGCGGAGCCAGTGGCTCAGCTGTTCGGCGTCCCGGCCTTCCCAGAGCGTCACCGGCAGGCGGGTGGTGGCGTCGACCAGGAGGGTGCCGTAGGTGTCGCCGTAGAGCGCGAAGTCGTCGACCCCCAGCACCCGGGGTGTCACCGGCGCGGGTAGCGGCATCCGCATCAGCTGGGAGAGCACAGTGGACCGCGAGAGCGCGATGTTGAGGATGCGCAGCATCCGGGCCCCGCCCCGGCCCGCCAGTACGACGCCGACCGCCTCGACCAGGTGCTGCAGCAGCGGGGTCCGCCGCTGGTAGCGCACGGTCAGTCCCGGTACCTGCTCGGCGAAGGTCACCTTCGGACGGGCCGGGTTCTCGCAGTACAGACGGCGGACACTCAAGCCGATCCGGATCGACCGGTCGCCGATCGCGACATCGGCGAGGTGCCGCACATAGCGGCCGTGGCACCACTCGCTCAGCTCGCCGCATCCCGTACACGCTGCTGGAACGCCGGACCGTGTGCGGGCGCGGACCGCCACGACAGCATCGGAAACCTCAACCGAGACAACCACCACATTGGCCAAGTGCGGTAACAGTGCGGCCAGTTCAATAGAACACGGCCAGAGGTTGCCCACCGGCAAACCAGCCGACCACCGCCCCGGGATGATCTCCGGCTACGAAAATCTTGCCAGAGCCAAGAAAGTGCTCAACGAAGTACGGGTAAACGTGCTCAGTTGGAGATCGCCGACGACGCGGGCTCCGGCGGCATCGAGTACACGTGCAGCGGGCTTCCGCACCCTCCTGGAACTCGACCGTCTGCCCTGTCACCCAGGCAGGACGCCGCCTGAGCTACCTGCGGGTGAGTAGGCCCACCCGATATTCCCGGCAGGGCCTTCGCCGTGTCCATAGAATCCTGCCTCGATGAAGAGACGCGTCCAGTTCACCGAGCAGGTGGTGCGATTCCGTGACTACATGCCGGCCGCAGATCGGGAGAAGTTCCTGCGCTTGGTCGACAGGATCGCAGCTGAGCCTGAAGGTCCAAGCAGTCACCTCGCCTACACGAACGACGCTGTGACGCGTGCAGCCTGGGAAGACCGTGTAATGGTGCACTTCGTCGTGACGTGCTTCTTCGTGGTCGTCATCGAGGCCGACATCTACGACGCATCGCGCGGCTTCAACGAGGTGTAAAGCGGTGCAGTCGGCCACAAGACTGCCCAGATCACCGATCGGGGCACTCTTGTGGTGCGGCACTGTGCGGATGATCCACCGGCCTGAGCACCACACCAGTTGGGCACGGTCGTCTGTACGTAGCTGGGCGTGTTCATGGCTCTGGCAAGATTTTCGTAGCCGGAGATCGTCTTGGGGCGGCGGCCAGCTGGTTTGCTGGCGGGCAACCTCTGGCTGTGTTCTGTTGAACTGTCCTCGTTGTTACCGCAGTTGGCCGATGTGCTGGTTGTCTCGGTTGAGGTTTCCGATGCTGTCGTGGCGGTTCGCGCCCGCACACGGTCCGATGTTCATGCGGCGTGTACGGGCTGCGGCCAGCCGAGCGAGTGGTGCCACAGCCGCTATGTGCGGCATCTCGCCGATACCGGGATCGGCGGCCGGCCTGTCCGAATCGACCTGTCCGTACGCCGCTTGTACTGCGAGAACCGGCGTCGCGGGCGTCGGTCTTGCCCTCGCCGCGGTACCCGTCGGAGGCCCGGTTCACCAGACGGCCGGGGATGTACAGGACCTCCTGGCCGTGGGAGACCAGCAGGCTCAGCAGCAGGGCCGGCTCACCGCCGGTCATGTCGATCGCCCACGTCACCGGCTCGCCGTCGGCGAGGGCGAGGACGTCGGCGATCAGGTTCAGCAGCTCGGGCTCGTCGTTGGCTACCCGCCGCGACAACACTTTCCTGCCGTCCGTGTCCAACGCCAGGGCGTGGTGATGGCCCTTGCCGCTGTCGATCCCCGCCCATATCCGGCTCATCGCGCTCCTGACGTGCGTGTTCGTGCTGTTCGTGCCACGGACGACCTCGCCGGCATTGCTCTACTCAGCGACTTTCTCGCACTTCCTAATCGGCGGCCGAGTCGTCGTGGGGCGCCGGGCGGCGAAGCCAGGAAAGCCACGACACGGCAGCCCGCTGATAGCCACACCCAGCGCCCCTGGGCGACCCAACCTTACGAATGGCCCGATCAACCCAGTTCAGAAGGTAGAGCCCGCTGACCGGGTGCCCCTCCCCGCCCGCGTGGCGCAGCCCGGCGCGCGGGCGGGGAGGGTGGACGGTGATGCTGTGGGTGGCGGCGGGCCGGCCGTGAACCCCCGAGCACGGCCGGCCGCCGGTCCGTTGCCGCCTGTAGCCCGGGGAGTATGGGGGTGAGGGCCGACCGCCGACGGGCTGTGTCGTCGGCCTCTCGTGTCAGTGGGACGTGGCGGTTACGCCCAGGGCCATCAGGACCAGCTCCTCGACAGGAATCCTGTCGCTGGAGCCGTCAGGGCTCGTCATGGTCGCCTTGGTCGGAAACGCGTCCGCTTCTTTGACCAGCCCTGCGCAATCGCGATGGCCCAGTCCCTGGAGCGCCTGCTCACCCACTTCTTCTCCACCCCCGCCCTCGTCCCGGGCCGAATCTGGCCCCTCAACCTCGTCGACCACGACTTCCAGCTCCAGGGCCTGACCAAGACCTGGCGCCTGACTGCGACCCCGACCCCGACCGTGCCCCGCCCCGCCCCGGCGGCGCGGGCTACGCCGCTTCGCGGCTGCGGTGGGCGGCGCGGCGGTCGAGGAGGCGGCCTAGGCCGAAGTAGACGGCGGCGGCGTAGGTCCAGCCGACGAGGACGTCGATGATGAAGTGCTCGGCCCCGTACACCAGGGTGAAGGCCATGGCGAGCGGATAGGCGGCGAGCAGGACCCGGGCGGTCGGGCCGGCGCCGGGCCAGAAGAACAGGGTGACCAGCATCGGGTACGCGGAGTGCAGCGAGGGCATCGCGGCGACGTCGTTGGAGAAGCGGCTGCCGTTCTCGAACACCGAGGCGGCCGTGGGGAGGCCGAGGTGGCCGAGCACGTCGCCGACGACCCGAGTGAGCGCGGGCATCCGGCCCTGTTCGGCGGCCAGCCAGGGCGGTACGGCCGGGTAGAGGATGTAGGTGACGAACCCGGCGTAGGTGAGGGCGAGGTAGTAGGCGAGCAGGCGCCGGAAGCGGGCGTGGTTGCGTCGCCAGAGGACGGCGAGCAGCACGAAGACGACGAAGAAGTGCGACATGTAGACCGCGACCGTCAGGTAGTCGTGGAGACGCGGGCGGCCGGGGGTATAGAGGGCGTACTGCAGGCGCACCGTCCAGGTCTCGCCGAAGCCGAGTACCCGGTCGAAGGCGAGCTGGGGGTGCAGGTAGGGCGGCCAGGGCGTGTGGGCGCCGTAGCCCCGCAGCAGTGAGTACGTCCAGACCACGGCCATCACCGGCACCCAGTCGCGCAGGACGAGCAGTCTGCTGCGCCAGCCTCCGCCGGCGTGGACGGCGGCGGTCAGCAGGGCACCGATCAGCCAGAGGAACACCAGGTCGTTGGTGTAGGGCACGCCGCGCGTCCACACCCACCAGGCGAACAGGCCGAAGTAGAGCGGCCAGGCCGTTCGGCGCCAGCTGCGCCAGCGGCCGTTGGCCCTGGTGGCGGTGGACCCGGCGGGCAGGGTCGGGGGAAGAAGGTCGGGCACGGGCGACTCTCGGTGGATCGACGGAACGCACGGGCAGTGCCACGGAGCGTATCCGCGCCGTGCGGCCGAACCACCGCCGTGGTGATCGTTGTCGCCCGTTCGGACAGGCGGACCGACCTGGGCGCCCGCCTTCCAGAGCGCCGTCACCTGGTGCAGGCGCTTCTCGGTCGGCATCGGGGCCGCCGACCTCACCGTGGTCTGAGCGCTGCCTGCCGGACGGAGCCGAGCGCAGATCGCAGACTGCAGCTCAGCACCGGCGAGTTGCGGCCTGAGGTCTGCGATCTGCGCTCGGCTGTCCTCGATCTGTGGTCCGAGGACAGGGAGGGGCGTCAGGCGGACTGGCCGGTGATGTCGACCAGCCAGGTGATGCCGAAGCGGTCGGTGCACATGCCGAACACGTCGCCCCACATCTGCTTCTCCAGCGGCACCATGACCGTTGACAGACCGTGCCGTCGGCGGAGAGCCGCTCCCAGTAGCCGCGCAGCAAGCCCGCCCCGCCGTCCTCGACCGCGACCTGACCGCCGCCGACCTGCTCCGCCACCGCGCCAACCGCCTCGGCCTCACCCCAGCCCGCCTCGCCCAAGCAGCCCTCCTCCCCGAACCCTCATCACCACCTGGCTCAACGGCGAACCACCCTCCCACCTCCTCCGCTGCGCCCCCGTGCTGCAGATTTCCGAGGATGTCCTGCTGGACACGCTGAGCGGCAAGCGGAACACCGGGTACTGGCCGCTGCCCACAGCAGCCGACGACCGGGTCGGACGGTCGGAACCGGGAGTGTAGGGAACGCAGAAGGGCACCGCCGCAGGCGGTGCCCTCGCGCACCATGGGGCCCATTTGAGGCCGCTGCCGTGGGGCCTTGGCCTTCACCTGACTGCCGAGGTCCCGGACCGGGCAGCAGCGGCAGGGCCGGAACCGCGCCCGGGCCCTGCCGCTGCGGGCACCGCCCCCACCACTGCCCGGAGCAGCGCTGCTGCCCCGCCGCTCCCACGTGCCGAATGGCCATGCCGTCCGTCTTCTGCTCGGTGATTGTTCCGGGGTGGTCATGGCGGGCGACAAGGGTGTGACGGCTACGAACGGGGCCGGATTCACTCGGTGCGGGGAAGTAGTCGTACCGGCCGACGACGGCCTGACCTGGCCGGTGCGGGTACGGTCCGGCCCTGGCCTTCACCCGCTTGCGGGCCGGGGCTCGTCGGCGGTGGGCCACGGGCGAGGCAGGCCGAAGTAGTTCGGGGAGCAGCCGGGCGGACACCAGTGCGCGGAATGCCCGGGGTAGGCCCACTGGTGGCCGTCCCACTCGCACTGCGGGATCGCGTCCTCCCGGTCGTCGGTGCACCGGTCGGCGAAGGCCCGGGCCACCATGACGGCCCGCGACCTCCTGGACCCGCAGGACCAGGCCGAGCCCGTCGGAGCCCGGGTTTCCTCGTGGGCCGTACGACACCTCGGTCACCCCGCAGTCGTCGGCGTGCAGGAGGAAGCGCTCCAGGTCGGCCGGTGGGCAGGCGGTCAGCTCCCGGCCCCAGAGCGTCACCTGGGGCCCGTGGGCCGCGTCGGCCGCGGCACAGTACAGCCGGCCCTTGTAGAAGTAGGCGACGACGGCCGGATCCGTGGGCGCCGTGCCGAATTCCACGCCCAGGCTCTCCGAGTCGCCCTGGCACCGGCGCAGCTCCTCCATGCCCGGCAGGGCCGCGACGACCTTGGCGGCCCGCATGCCGAACCACAACGGCCCGAGCCCCTCCAGAGGCTCCAACTCCCACTCCACCCTTGCCGGCCCCTGCACGGCATCGCCAGGCTCCAATGCCACCACCGACCAGCGCGAGTCCCCAATGCTGGGCCGCGATCGGAGTGGAAAACCACCCCACGCACATCGCCGCCCCGGGCGTCGACGGCGGCCCGTACGGCGTCGACGACCAGGTCGGCACGCATGTGCTCGGCGAGCGACCAGCCCACGACCCGCCGCGAGTGCATGTCGATCACCGTCGCCAGGTACATCCACGACCCGCCGACCGGCAGATACGTGATGTCGCCGCACCACCGGACGTC
>NZ_JBSGFD010000260.1:0-9859 GCF_053603215.1 Kitasatospora sp. NPDC004240
GCCCGCGCCGCGGCCGATGCGAACAGCGGCACGCCGAAGCCTGCGGGGATGCCACCACACAGCACGAGTTCGGAGACGGACAGCGTACTCGTAGCGAGTACGCCCCCTCCCGTCGTGCTGTGCGGGGGTGGCCCTACTGGGCGCCGGAGGTCGCGGAGAGCAGGTTCTCCAGCTCCTCCTCGCGTTCCTGGGCGGCCACGAAGAGCAGCTCGTCGCCGCCCTCCAGGGTGTCGTCCTTGCGCGGCACCAGCACCCGGCCCTCGCGGATGATGGTCACCAGCGCCGTGTCGGGCGGCCACGGGACGTCGCCGACCCGGGTGCCGACCAGCTCGGTGTCGGAGGCCAGGGTCAGCTCGACCAGGTTGGCGTTGCCCTGGCTGAAGCGCATCAGCCGGACCAGGTCGCCGACGCTGACCGCCTCCTCGACCAGGGCGGACATCAGACGCGGGGTGGAGACGGCCACGTCCACGCCCCAGGACTCGTTGAAGAGCCACTCGTTCTTAGGGTTGTTCACCCGGGCGACCACCCGCGGCACGCCGTACTCGGTCTTGGCCAGCAGCGACACGACCAGGTTGACCTTGTCGTCACCGGTCGCGGCGATCACCACGTGGCAGCGCTGCAGCGCCGCCTCGTCCAGCGAGGTGATCTCGCACGCGTCGGCCAGCAGCCACTCGGCCATGGGGACCCGCTCCACCGAGATGGAGTTCGGGTTCTTGTCGATGAGCAGGACCTCGTGCCCGTTCTCCAGGAGCTCGCCCGCGATCGAGCGGCCCACGGCACCGGCCCCGGCAATGGCGACCCGCATCAGTGACCCTCCTCCTTCGGCCCCTGCGCGAACGCGGCCTCGACCGCCGTCAGGTCGGCCCGGCGCAGCATCACGTGCACCAGGTCACCCTCCTGCACCACCATCTGCGGCGTGGGCAGCACGCCCTCGCCGAGCCGGGTGACGAACGCCACCCGCGCGCCGGAGACCTCCTCCAGCGCGCTCAGCCGGTGCCCGACCCAGTCGGGGTCGTACGCGACCTCGGCCAGCTGGACGGTGCCGCTCGGGTCCTGCCACAGCGGCTCGGCGCCGCTCGGCAGCAGCCGGCGCAGCATCTGGTCGGCCGTCCAGCGGACGGTGGCGACGGTGGGGATGCCCAGGCGCTGGTAGACCTCGGCCCGGCGCGGGTCGTAGATGCGGGCGGCGACGTTCTCCACACCGAAGTTCTCCCGGGCGACCCGGGCGGCGATGATGTTGGAGTTGTCACCGCTGGAGACGGCGGCGAACGCGCCGGCCTCCTCGATGCCCGCCTCGCGCAGGGTGTCCTGGTCGAAACCGACGCCGGTGACCCGGCGGCCGTTGAACCCGGCGCCGAGCCGGCGGAAGGCGGTGGGGTCCTGGTCGACGACGGCCACCGAGTGGCCCTGTTTCTCCAGCGCCCGGGCGAGGGCCGAGCCCACGCGGCCGCAGCCCATGATGACGATGTGCACCGGCGCTACCTCACCCGTCCCGTTGGGTTCTTGACCTGCGCAAACACCGCTCATCTTCCTTCCCCGCCCCGCTGCTCGGGGCGAGCGTTCTCGTAAGGATCCGTGTGACAACGTGAGTGTTGCCCGCCGGCTCGTATCCGACACGCTAGCCGGTCCGCCGAACACAGTCGCGACGAAGGGGGGGACATGAGGCGGCCCGTCCGGTGAAGAGCCCCTACGATTCCTTAACGTGCCTATGCCGACTGACCTTCCGAAACGCATCCTGATCGGGCGTGCGCTGCGCAGCGACAAACTCGGGGAGACGCTGCTCCCCAAGCGCATCGCGCTGCCCGTCTTCGCCTCGGACGCGCTGTCCTCGGTGGCCTACGCGCCCGAGGAGATCCTGCTCGTCCTGTCCCTGGCGGGTGCCTCGGCCCTGCACTTCTCCTGGCAGATCGGCGTCGTCGTCGCGGTCGTGATGCTCGCGGTCGTCGCCTCGTACCGGCAGAACGTGCACGCGTACCCCAGCGGCGGCGGCGACTACGAGGTCGCCACCGTCAACCACGGCCCCAACTCCGGCCTGGTGGTCGCCAGCGCGCTGATGGTCGACTACATCCTCACCGTGGCGGTCTCCACCACCTCGGGCGTGGCCAACGTGGTCTCCGCGGTGCCCTCGCTGCGCGGCCACGAGCTGACCCTGTCGGTGATCGTGGTCATCCTGCTGATGGGCATGAACCTGCGCGGGGTGCGCGAGTCCGGCACGGCCTTCGCCGTCCCGACGTACGCCTTCATGGTGGGCGTGCTCGGCATGGTGGTGTACGGCGTGGTCCGGCACTTCGGGTTCGGGCAGGAGATGCCCGCCGAGAGCTCCGGGTTCCAGCTGGTGGCCACCCCGGGCAACGAGTCGCTGGCCGGCTTCGCGATGGTGTTCCTGCTGCTCAAGGCGTTCTCCTCGGGCTGTGCGGCGCTCACCGGCGTCGAGGCGATCTCCAACGGCGTGCCGGCCTTCCGGAAGCCGAAGAGCAAGAACGCGGCCACCACGCTGCTGCTGATGGCCTCCATCGCCGTGGTGATGTTCATGGGCATCATCTGGCTGGCCCGCCTCACCGGCGTCCAGATGGCCGAGGAGCCGCACGAGCAGCTGGGCGGTGCCCCCGCGGACTACCACCAGAAGACCGCGCTGGCGCAGATCAGTGAGGCCGTGTTCTCCAACTTCACGCCCGGCTTCTACTTCGTCGCCGCCGTCACCGGCCTGATCCTGGTGCTGGCCGCGAACACCGCCTTCAACGGGTTCCCAGTGCTCGGCTCGATCCTCGCCCAGGACCGCTACCTGCCGCGTCAGCTGCACACCCGCGGCGACCGGCTGGCCTTCTCCAACGGCATCATCCTGCTGGCGCTGGCCGCGATCCTGTTCATCATCGCCTTCGACGCGGACCCGACCCGGCTGATCCAGCTGTACATCGTCGGCGTCTTCGTGTCGTTCAACATGAGCCAGTCCGGCATGATCCGGCACTGGACCCGCGAGCTGCGCACCGAGACCGACCCGGCCCGCCGCCGGCACATGCAGCGCAGCCGGGCGATCAACACCTTCGGCCTGGTGATGACCATGGCCGTGCTGATCGTGGTGCTCGCCACCAAGATCAGCCACGCCTGGATCGCGATCGCCGCGATGGTCGTGCTGTTCGTGATGATGAAGGCCATCCGCCGGCACTACGACCGGGTCTCGGCCGAGCTGGTCGCCGCCGAGGAGCCGGACGACGTGGTGCTGCCGACCCGGGTGCACGCCATCGTGCTGGTCTCCAAGCTGCACAAGCCGGCGCTGCGGGCCCTCGCCTACGCCCGGCTGGCCCGCGCCCACACGCTGGAGGCGGTCACCGTCAACGTCGACCCCTCGGACACCGCGGCGCTGCGCCGGGAGTGGGACGAGCGGGGCATCGAGGTGCCGCTGAAGGTGCTGGACTCGCCGTTCCGCGAGATCACCGGCCCGGTCCTGGACTACGTGAAGAACCTGCGCCGCAGCAGCCCGCGCGACGTCGTCTCGGTCTACATCCCCGAGTACGTGGTCGGTCACTGGTACGAGCACCTGCTGCACAACCAGAGCGCGCTGCGGCTCAAGGGCCGGCTGCTGTTCAAGCCCGGGGTGATGGTGACCTCGGTGCCGTGGCAGCTGGAGTCCTCCGAGCGTCGCAAGCCGCAGAAGGCCTGGTCGGCGCCGGGTTCCGTCCGTCGTGGCGAGCCCCGGGCCCCGAAGGCCGTACAGTCGAATGTCCCCGGTACGCCCGACGGCACGGGCGACGCCGCCACCGGCCGCAGCAGCAAGGATTCCTCCCAGTGACCCGCAACACCCCGCCCCGCTCGAACGGTTCGTCCGGTTCGAAGGGCTCCTCGTCCGGCAAGGGCGGCGCGTCCGGCAAGGGCGCGCGCAAGGGC
Source organism: Kitasatospora sp. NPDC004240 (assembly GCF_053603215.1). Taxonomy (NCBI): domain Bacteria; kingdom Bacillati; phylum Actinomycetota; class Actinomycetes; order Kitasatosporales; family Streptomycetaceae; genus Kitasatospora; species Kitasatospora sp. NPDC004240. The sequence goes on from NZ_JBSGFD010000260.1 coordinate 3,883, forward strand.
GGAGCCGCCCGCACCGGCCAGGTCGCCCGGCCGCGCTGGGGCAAGCCCGTACGGCCCGCCGCCACCGACCGTGACGGTTACACGGCGCAGACCGCGCCGCTCGCCCCGGTCGAACAGCCCGCGCGCCCGGAGCGTACCCAGCCGGAGCGTACGGAACGCGCCGAGCGCGCGGAGCGTCCCGCCGAGCGCGGGGAGCGCCGGGAGCGCACCGACCGGGGCGAGCGCGCCGGGCGTACGGAGCGTGCCGAGCGCCCGAAGGCCGCCGGCACGCGGAAGCAGACCGTCCGGCCTCCCAAGGCGCTGCGCGAGGCCACCCGCGCCCCGCGCGCCGAGTTCGCGCCCAAGGGCCCCGGCGGCGACCCGCTGGTCGGCGAGCGCTACGAGGTCGAGGTCGGCCCGGTCGCGCACGGTGGCGGTCACTGCGTGGCCCGCCACGAGGGCCGGGTGCTGTTCGTCCGGCACGCGCTGCCCGGCGAGAAGGTGATCGCCCGGGTCACCGAGGGCACCACCAAGTCGCGCTTCCTGCGCGCCGACGCGGTGGAGATCCTGGAGCCCGCCAAGGACCGGATCGCCCCGCCCTGCCCGTTCGCGGGCCCGGGCAGGTGCGGCGGCTGCGACTGGCAGCACGTCACCCCCGGCGGTCAGCGCAAGCTCAAGGTGCAGGTGCTCACCGAGCAGCTCGCCAAGCTGGCTGGCCTGACCCCGGCCGAGGCCGGCTGGGACGGCAGCGTGGAGCCGGTCGGCGGCAAGCTGCCCGCCGGCCAGGTGCCCGCCTGGCGCACCCGGGTGCAGTACGCGGTCGACCCGGCCAGCGGCAAGGTCGGCCTGCGCAAGCACCGCTCGCACGAGATCCAGCCCGTCGACCGCTGCCTGATCGCCGCCGAGGGCGTCACCGAGCTCGGCATCGAGGCCCGCGACTGGCCGGGCATGGTCACGGTCGAGGCGATCGCCGCGACCGGCTCCTCCGACCGCCAGCTGGTGCTCACCCCGGCCCCGGGCGCCCAGCTGCCGCTGGTCGAGCTGGACCGTCCGGTGTCGATCACCCGGATCGACGAGCACGACAACGTCCACCGGGTGCACGGGCGCGACTTCGTGCGCGAGCGCGCGGCCGGCCGGACCTGGCGGGTCAGCAACGGCGGCTTCTGGCAGATCCACCCCGAGGCCCCCGACACCCTGGTCGACGCGGTGCTGGACGGCCTGGACCCGCAGTGGGGCGAGAACGCGCTCGACCTGTACTGCGGCGTCGGGCTGTTCGCCGGCGCGCTGGCCGACCGGGTCGGCGAGGACGGCGCGGTGCTGGGCATCGAGTCCGCCAAGCAGGCGGTCGCCGACGCGCGGCACAACCTGGCCGCCCTGGAGAACGTCCGGATCGAGTGCGACCGGGTGGAGAGCCTGCTGCCGCGCACCGGCATCACCTCCACCGACCTGATCGTCCTGGACCCGCCGCGCTCGGGCGCCGGCCGGGAGACCGTCGCCCACCTGGCGGGCCTGTCCGCCCGCCGGATCGCGTACGTGGCCTGCGACCCGGCGGCGCTCGCCCGGGACCTCGCGTTCTTCCGCGAGGGCGGCTACCGGCCGGTCTCGCTGCGGGCCTTCGACCTGTTCCCGATGACCCACCACTTCGAGTGCGTGGCGATCCTGGAGCCGATCGAGGGCTGAGCGGCCCCCGACGTGCCTGTGGGCGGTGACCGGAGGACTCCGGTCACCGCCCACAGGCGTTCCGCGCTCGTGCGCGGGCCGCTCAGTCCTCGCCGTGTTCCTCTTCGGCGCTGTGCGGCAGGTTGATGCCGTGCTGTGCGGCGAGCCGCAGCAGTCCGCCGATCCGGCCCTCGTAGGCCTGGACGCCGTCGGCGTCCCCGGCCGCCCGCGCGGCGGCGAGCTCCTTGCGGGCCTGTTCGAGCTGCTCGCGCAGCTCCTGGTCGAAAATGGCTGTCATTGCCGGCCTCCAGACCGGTCGGAGCGCTCCAGGGAGATTCAGATTCCACGAAGGTGAAGAACTCTTCAAGTCTCGCTCCCCGTGGCGTTGCGCGGCGCACGCGGGGGGCGTATGAGCGCTTTCACGCGCCCTTGTTGTGCTAGCACTCCAGCGCTAGCTTGGCTGTATGGGTAAGAAACAGCTGAACGTCCGGGTGGACGCCACCACCGCGGAGATGGCCCGGGAACGGGCGGAGCAGCAGGGGATCAGCATGAACCAGTACATCGAGCGCCTGGTCCAACAGGACATGGGCGAGGCCGGCCGGGCGTTCGTGGACGCCGCCGCGCAGTTCATGAAGGAGTACGAGACGGCCTTCCTGGCCGAGTTCGGCGAGCACGCCGGCGTCGACGGCGGGGCCGGCCTCCAGGACGTGCGCCGTTGAACCTGGAGGTCGACCTCTCGTGGCTGCTCATGACCGCCGAGCAGTACACCCCCGGTGACCCGCAGGTCATCGACTACGGATCCCTGCTCGCGGCGGTCGCCCGCCACCAGGCGGAGATCTTCGACATCGCGGTCTACCCCGAACCGCAGGACCGGGCCGCCGCCCTGATGCACCAGCTGATCCGGGTGCCGGCCCTGGAGAAGACCAACGAACTGTTCGCGACCGCCGTCGCCTACGCCTACCTGGTGGCCAGCGGCTGCACCATCGCGACCACCGCCCGCGAGGTGCGCAGCCTCGCCCGGGCCATCCGCGAGGGGCGGCTCGGGGTCTCCGGGGTCGCCGAACGGCTGGCCGGCTGGGTGGTGGACGAGGCCGAGGGCGAGGAGGTCAGCGGCGAGGACGACGAGGACTCGGACTGAGGGCGCGTGCCCGCCCGGCCGCGCCGGGCGGGCGGGAGGCCGGGCCATCGGTGCGGGTGGGTCGGCCCGTCGGGCCCGGGCCGGTCAGTCCGTCGGGGCGGGCCCGGCGATCAGCGCCGTCGCCACCGGGCGGAAGCCCAGCCGCCGGTAGATCCGGGCCACGTCCTCGTCGGCCGCGGACAGGAAGACCGTCCGGACACCGTTCGCCCGCGCGTGCGCGACCAGGGCCGCGGTGACCGCGAGCCCCAGCCCCTGGCGTCGGGCGGAGGGGAGGGTGCCCACCCCGGCCACCTCGGTGACCGGGCCGACCGGGTTGTGCTGGCCCGCGCACAGCGCCGTGCCGTGCTCGGGCAGGTCGCCGGCCCGCTCCCGCAGCGCCGCGGCGAGGACGGTGTGACCGGCGGTGATGCGCTGCCCGAGCCGCTCGACGTCGCCGCCCGCGAGCGCGGCCCGCGCGGCCAGGTCCAGCTCGACCGCGCCGGCCGTACCGAGCCCCGTGCCCGGTTCGGCGAACGCCAGGTGCGCCACGGTCGCGGCGCTCGCCAGCCCGGGATCGCCCGCGCCCAGCACCCGGACCGCAACCCCCGAGGGCAGCGCGCCCGCCGGCTCCACCGGCTCGTCCCCGGGGCCGAGCACCAGCAGCGGGTGCTCGTGCACCACCAGACCGGCCGCCTCCACGGCCGCCCGCAGCCCGGGATCGTGCTCGGCCACCCACTCGAACGCCTCCGGCACACCCAGCTCGCGCTGCCGGGCCAGCACCCGGCGGACGTCCCCGGCGGTCGCCGCGGGCCCGGTGCGGCCGAGCGTCGGGCGGGCGTAGTACGGCCAGCCCCGGTCCTCCCGGACGAACAGGGTGAGCGGACCGAAGTCCTCGGCCCGGGCGGCGGTGCGCGGGACGGCGTCGTAGTAGCGCTCGATCTCCTTCAGCTCCGCCGGCTGCTCCAGCTCCGCCGGCGGGGAGGCGGCGCCGCGGTCGGACGCGGCGGCGGACTCGGTGTCGGACGCGGCGGCGGACTTGGTCTCGGGGACGGCATCGGGGACGGCATCGGCAGAGGTCATGGCGGGAATCCAAGCAGGAGCCGCCGCGTTCCCGCCGGGAATTCGAGCACCCGCGCGGCGGGGCGGCCCGGGGCTCGGGCATTTCCGGCCTTGTTGCCGAATGCTTACAGGCCGGGCGATCTTGTGTGGACACCCCGTGGCATCCTGGGGCGTCTAAAGCTCTGCCGGTGAAGCTCTGCCGGACGGGAACACCGGACGTCCACTGGGCGAAGCGAGGGGGAGACAGACGCATGAGGCTCTGCTTTCTGGTGGAGGAGCACTACCGGCACGACGGCATGCCGCTCGACGTGGTGCGCCAGCTCACCGCGTGGGGGCACCGGGTGGACGTGCTGCGGCCCGGCGACTCGCTGATCGCGATCTCCGAGGCCGTCCGGGCCGGCAGCCACGACGCCTGGGTGCTCAAGACCGTCTCCGGAGGCCCCGGCCTCACCCTGCTGGAGGCCGCCGCCGCGGTCGGCCTCACCACCGTCAACGACGCCCGCGCGATCCGCGGCGTACGGGACAAGGCACTCGCCTCGGTCATCGCCCGCACCCGGGGACTGCCCGTCCCCGTCACGTACGCGGCCGCCCGGTGGGAGCGCCTCGCCGAGATCCCCGAGGCCGAGTACCCGCTGGTGGTCAAGCCCGCCGACGGCAGCTCGGGGCGTGCCGTGCGGCTCGTGCCGACCCCGGACCACCTCGCCGAGCTCGGACCCGAGCTGGCGGGGGAGGGCCTGCTGATCGCCCAGCCGTACGTCCCCAACTCCGGCACCGACCTCAAGGTCTACTGCGTCGGCGGCGAGCTCTTCGCCACCGAGCGGTGCTCGCCGCTGCACCCCGGGCAGGAGGTCCGCGAGCGGCACGTCCCGCTCGGCGGCGAGGTCGCCCGGATCGCGGCCCAGGTCGGCGAGGTCTTCGGGCTCGACCTGTACGGCGTGGACGTGCTGCTCGGGCCGGACGGGCCGGTGGTGGTGGACATCAACGACTTCCCGAGCTTCCGTCAGGTGCCGGACGCGGTGGCCCGGGTCTCCCGGGCGGTGCTCCAGCTGGCCGCGGGGGCGGGCATCGGGGCGGCCGCCGGCATGGGGGCGGCGGGGCTCACCGCTGCGTCGGCGCTGGCCGGGCCGGTGGGGCTGGCCGAGCCGGTGGGCCTCACTGCGGCGTCCGGGCTCACCGCGGTGTCCGGGCTGGCGGTGGCGGCCGGTGGCGGCGGGCTGGGCGGCGGCGGTGTGCTCGGCGGAGCGATATGAGGATCTGTCTGCTCGGCCGGGACCCGGAACACCCGCTGCTCGCCGCCACCGCGGCGCTGCTGACCCCGCGCCACGAGGTGACGCACCTCGACCCCGAGGCCGCCGCACTCCCGACCGCGGACCGGCTCGCCGACGTCTACCTGCTCAAGGCCCGCTCCCCGCGCGCCCTCGCGCTCGCCCGCGGCCTGGAGGCCGCCGGCGCACCGGTGATCAACTCCGCGGCGGCCACCGAGCTCTGCCAGGACCGCACCGCGATGGCCGAACTCGCCCGGGGGGCCGGCCTGCCGTTCGCCGCCACCCGCACCGCCGACCGGCTCGCCGAGCTGGCCGACCCCCGCTTCCCCCTGGTGGTCAAGAGCCGGCACAGCCGCCGTCACGACCTGGTCGCCCGCGTCGACGACGATGCCGGCCTGCGCGCCCTCGCCGCGCGCTGGCCGGACGAACCCGTGGTGACCCAGCCCTACCTGCCCAGCACCGGCTGGGACCAGAAGCTCTGGGTGATCGACGGGCAGGTCTTCGCCGCCCGCCGCCGCTCCGAGCTGTCCCCCGCCGCCGAGGACCCGGGCACCCCCCTCGGCGCCCGCGACCTGCCCGCCGACCGCCTCGACCTGGCGCTTCGGGTGGGCGAGGTGTTCGGCCTGGAGGTGTACGGGGTCGACCTGCTGGACGGTACCGGCGCGCCGGTGATCGTGGACGTGAACGCCTTCCCCGGTGTCCGTGGCCAGGCGGGCGCGCCGCGGGCCCTGGCCGAGCTGGCGCTGCGGGTGGGGCGGCACGGTCGGGACCGCCGGACGGACCGGCGGACGGCGGAAGCTGACGCGTGGCCACGGAAGTCGGTTGGCACAGCCACCGGACAGGCCTACCCTCGGCCTCGTGATCCAGGAGGGAACGACGGTTTGCGGAGCTACCGGGT
>NZ_JBSGFD010000261.1:0-9854 GCF_053603215.1 Kitasatospora sp. NPDC004240
AGGTTGAACCGCGCGGCCCCATCGAGACCGAAGCAGCCCGCCGCCTCGCCGACGACCTCAAGAACCAGTAATCATCCGATTACCCAACACTTTCTGAGCCGGCCACGCTGCCTCAACGTAACCTGCCCGGGCATCCGGAGCCCCTCCGACACGGGTGGCGGACGTGTGAGTCGTCGGGGGCGACCCGTCGACGGGCGCACCCGAGCCGGCGTTCGCGGAGCACCGACCTCGGGATCAGGAGCGAACGCCCGGTCGGCCGCGTGCGGTGGTGGGGGGTCGGCGGCGGGTGCCGCCGACCCCTCGGATCATCGCTGCGCGGCCGTCATGAAGCGGATCACGCCGTCCTCGTCGTCCTCGCCGGTGGTCTCGCACCGCCGGAAGCCGGCCTTCTCCAGGACGCGCACGGAGGCCGGGTCGGCCGGCTCGACACCGGCGGTCACGGTGTGGACGCCGGGTGCGGTGAGGGCGAACGAGGAGAGTGCGCGGACGGCCTCGGTGGCGTAGCCGAGGCCGCGTCGGGAGACGGCGACGCCGTACCCGAGCTCCAGGACACCCTCGGTGGGCGGCCAGAACAGGCCGAGCGAGCCCACGACGAGGCCACTGTCGCGTTCCACGATCAATCGGTGCCCGTGGGCACCGAGCCAGGTGGGGTTGTCGGCGAGCAGGCCCGCGATGACGCGGTCGCCCTCGGCGGGGAAGTCGTCGGCCCAGTGGACAGGCCGGGGGTCGTCGTCCGCGAGGACGCCATGGGCCTCGGCGGTGGTCCAGCTGCGGAGCACGAGCCGGCCGGTGGTCAGCTCGGTGAGGTCTGTCGAGAGGGAGGAAAGCACGCGTGACTCCTGGTCGTCGGAAACGACCGGACCGCGCCGATCAGCGCGCGGACCGGAAAAGGGCATGGCGAGGACGGCCGTTGACGGCCATATTCATCAACCTCCCTGCTCCGTGTCCGTGTTCACGCGCGCCGCGTGCTCGGGTGCTCGGGTGCTTCGCGTGCTGAGGGGACGTTACCAGGCCGGCGGGGCCCTGGATCGAGGTTCCGGGCCGGGGTCCTCCGGCAGCCGCAGCGGATGGGGCCCCGTGTCGAGCCCGACTGGGGGCTGTCGCAGCCCCTGGGCCTGAGCCCCGCCCAGGGGTGTCCTGGCCCGTGTCGCCCGACTACGCCGAAGCCCCGGCCCCTGCGCTGGGGGCGAACCCGCTCTCCTGCTCGGCGAACACCTTGATCGCGGCGCCCAGGAACTCCACCATCCCGGGGTGGTAGGAATCGTGGAACGCCCTCATGGCCTCGTCCTCGGCGTAGAAGAGCGACATGCCGACGTAAGCCTCCCTGGAGGGGACGTAGAACCGGCAGACGATGTCGAAGTGCCTGCGGACGAGCTCCTGGATCCGCTGGTCCCCGGGCAGGGAGCCGCCGTCCAGGAAAACCGTGATCTCCCGGTACAGGACGTCCCAGTCCTGGTGGACCCGCTCCCTGTCCACGTGCTCCCAGTCGTTGGTCCCGGCAAGGCTCCTCGCCTGCTCCTCGGCCAACGACCGGCGACACTCGTCCTCGTAACTGTTCCCCACGGCACCGCTTCCCATCGTTTCGTCACCTCTCCGGTGGATCCCCGAGAGGCCGCCGACACGTCGACATCGGCCGGCCGCCGATGATCAACTGCCGGTCCAGGCCGAACGGTGACACACCGCCACCGGGTCGGCAAACCATTTCTCGGACCCTCCGGCGCTCCGTCCCGGTCAGCCGGCGGCGGAAAGGCGCGGCTCGAACGGCGAGCCGCCGGAGCGGGACGTCCAGCCGCTCGACCGCGCGGCGCGGACTCCCACGGCGACCTCGCGCGGCAGGACGAGCTCGGCCGGCACCGGGTCCCGCTCCATGACGGCCGGTCGACCGGTCTCCACGACGGGGGTCGTCCCGGGGCGGGCCGCGTCCTCCACCACGTGGCCCGGGGCGCCGGGGTGATATTCGCAGCACCGGCGGTTCCTGCTCACCCGCCAGCGGTACTCGACAGCGTCGACGACGATGCGGCGGGAACCCTTCTTCGTCAGTGCACTCTCCGCCCCTCCGCGAACGGCCGACCGGTCGCCACATCGTCCCGCGCCCCGACGCCGCCCGCTGGTCCGACGTGATCCGAAAGAGAGGGCCTCGCCGGACCGGGTCGTGCCGGGAGGAGCGTGGAGAGCGGTCCGACGGGGCACGACCGCGTCTCCCTCGTGCCCGGCGATCAGGCGGGCTGGACCTGATCGAAGAGGGCGAGCGCTTCGGCGGGGTCCGGGCTCACGAGGCGGCCCAGGCCGGACAGCGTGATCTGCGCCCACCTGCCGGCCCGTGCCCACATCTTCTCCTCGAAGGCGCGGACGGCCCGGTCCGGATCCCCGGGGCCGGCGGCGATGGCCTCGGCGAGTTCGGCGCCCTCCAGCATCGCCAGGTTCGCGCCCGCCCCCAAGGGAGGCATCAGATGGGCGGCGTCACCCAGCAGCGTCACCCCGGGGACGTGCGTCCAGGTGTGGGACACGGGCAGGACGTGGAGGGGCCGGTGGGTGAAGACGCCGTCGTGGCGGAGGAGGTCGAGGACGGGAGCGGCCCAGCCGTCGAACAGGGCCAGCAGGCTCGATCGCACGGCCGTGGCGTCGGCGGGGTCCAAGTGCGCGTGCCAGTCCGATGGTGCGCGGAACTGGGCGTACACCTTGACGTGACCGCCGCTGCTGCGCTGGGCGACGAGAGCCCGGTTCACGCCGTACACGGCCACGGAACCGTCGCCGACCAACCGGGCGAGGTTCGGGTGGCGGGTGTCGACGTCGTCCAGGGAGGTCTCGACCGTGGTGACGCCGGTGTAGTGCGGCGTCACCGGCGAGACCGCCGGGCGGGTCCGGGACCAGGCCCCGTCCGCGCCGACCACGAGGTCGAACGTCTCCTGTCGCCCGTCCGCGAAGTGGACCAGGACGCCGTCGCGGGTCCCCGGCACCACCTGTGTCACCGCCCGCCCCCACTGGACGTCGAGAGGGCCGAGCAGCAGGTCGCGGAGCTGCCCGCGGTCGATCTCGGGGTTGGCCCGGCCATCCGGACGGGGGTGCCAGTCGCGCAGGACGGTCCCGTCCGTGTCCAGGATGCGCATGGCCTGGCCCTCGGGGCGGGACAGCTCCTGGAACTCCGCCAGCAGCCCCGCCTTGTCCAGGGCGAGCTGGCCCAGCCCTTCGTGGAGGTCCAGCGTGCCGCCCGGGGGACGGGCGTCGGGGGCGGGATCGCGTTCGAGGACGGTGACGGGGTGGCCGTGGCGGTGCAGGACACGGGCGAAGGTGAGGCCGGCGGGGCCGCTCCCCACCGCTGCGATGCGCTGTCTCATGTCGATACACTGTATTTTTCCGTGACGGTGCATCGCAACAGTAGGATTCGGCCATGACTGTCTGGGACCGGCCGGAGCCGCCGACTCAACCCGTGCCGCTCGACCGGGAGCGGATCGTCGCCGCCGCCATCGCCCTGGCCGACGAGGGCGGGTTGGAGGCGGTGTCCCTGCGCAAGGTCGCCGCCCGCCTGGACGCCGGCCCCATGCGGCTGTACCGGTACATCTCCACCAAGGAGGAACTGTTCGACCTCATGGTGGACGAGGTCCAGGCCGAGATCCGTCCCGAGGAGCGGCCCGGTGACTGGCGGGAGGCGATGGGCGAACTCGCCCATCGCACCAGGCGGGCCGCCCTCCGTCACGAATGGCTGGCCGACCTGCTCGGCGGTCGCCCGGCCCTGGGCCCGAACGGGCTCGCCGTGACCGAGGCCGCGCTGGCCGCCTTCGACGGCCCCGCCGACGTCGACACCGTCATGCGTGCCGTGGAGACCGTCAGTGCCTACTTCATCGGCGCGATCAGGCGCGAGGTCGCGAACCTGCGGGCCGAGCGCGTCACGGGCCTGTCCGAGCACGACTGGCAGCGCGCCTCCGGCCCGCACGTGACGAGGATGCTGGCCACCGGCCGCTTCCCGGCGCTGGCCAGGGTCGTGCACGACGGCACGGACGTGGACGCCGAGACGTCCTTCGCGACCGGCCTGGACTGGGTCCTCGACGCCGTGGCCGCCAAACTACCGGCGTCCTAGCCGGAGGAACCACGGCCTCCGACACAGCCGGACCCACCCGGGACCGTGCCGGACGGCCGCGTTCGGCCGGTGCTGTCTGCGGGAGGGGGTCGGCGGGTCCGCGTGCCAAGGGTCCAATGGGCCGCTGGCGCCGGGCCGCGTCGCTGGTGCGATTCGAGAGGGTCCGCGGCTGTCGATGCGATCGATCTGGTCCGCCGGCGTTCCGGTGGGGTGTCCGGAGGCCGTTGTGCCTCGGAGCGGCCCGAACCGCCGTCCCGAGCGGAGGCCACGCACATTCACATGACAGCTACGGCCGGCTCCGCGATCCTTGGACGATGGCCATGGAACCGGACATCCTCAGCCTGAACGTTCCCTGCCCACCACCCGGGGAGGGCTACCTGGAGGTCCGCCCGCTCGTCAGCGGCCGGGATCTCCTGGGTGACCTGTCCCTCCGGAGCTCGGAATCAGGCGGCCCTCGGTTCGTGGGATCCGGCCCCCGGCATCTCCTTGAGCGGAGCGGGCCGTTGCACGCCGCTGCAACGCCCCACGAGGTTCGGCTCGCTCGATCCGGGTGCGGCGAGGAGCGGTGCTGCAGCGCTCTGTACGTGACGATCACGCGGGACGAGGAGCATGTCGTCTGGTCGGGTTGGCGTGACCCGGCCGAGCGGGGCTTCGACCTGCCGGAGTTCCGGTTCGCCGCGGATCAGTACGAGGCCGAGGTCCTGCGGGACGAGGAGGACCGCTGCTGGGAGTGGCCGGCAGCGGTGGTCGCGACGCTGCTCGAGGCGAGGCTGAGGGGACACGAGGACTGGCTCGCCATGTGGGAGTGCGAGTTGGAGGCCGTCTGGGCCTCCCGTGGGGAACCCGATCGGATCGACGTCGTCCTGAGGCATCCCCCGGGCAGGGACGAGACGGATCTGCCCTGGGCCCAGTTCCTGATGACCCTCCCGATCTCCGCGGACGACCCCTCGGACCAGGCCGGGCAGCTCGAAGCGCAGCTGACCGCAGGCGATCCCCGTGCCGCCGCTGAGCTCGTCGGAGGTTACAACCCCGAGCAGCTGGGCTACCCGTGGCCGTAACCGGCCGACCCGCCGTTGCTGTGAACGGAGGGAAGAGACGAGGCCGGGCCTCTCCCCGCCATGGTGCATCCACGCGAAGCCACCGGGGTCCGTGGGCCGTTCCCCCGATCTGATTCTTCCGCCGGAGAGCCGGCACCCGTCGTGACGGCTCCACAGGACTCGCGCCGGAGCCGAACGACGTGGCGCTGATCATGTTCCGACCGTTTCCGCCCCCAGGCGCTGTGCAGGGCGGTCACCACCCCTGTCGGGGACGGGCGCCCCGCTTCGGCTACAGGTGGACGATGACGAGGGCGGTGTCATCGGTGACGGCGTCGGAGGGCAGCAGGTCCGCGAGGACGGCGTCGGCGAGGCGGTCGGGGTCGGCGGCGCCCGCGTGCCGGCGGAGGGAGTCGGCGAGGGCGGTCAGGCCGGTGTCGATGTCCTGGCCGCGGCGTTCGATCAGGCCGTCGGTGTAGAGGGCGAGGACGTCGCCGTCCGCGAACGCGGTGGTGGCCTGGGGGCGGGGGCTGGGTTCGGGGTGGGCGTCCAGTGGCGGGTCGGTCGCCCGGTCGAGCAGCGCCGTGGTGCCGTCGGCGTGGAGGAGGACGGGGGGCGGGTGGCCGGCGCTGGAGTAGGTGATGGTGTGCCGGTCCCAGTCGAGGAAGCAGGTGACGGCGGTGGTGGATTCGGCGCCGTCGAGGAAGTGGGCGTAGCGGCCGAGGGCGTCCAGGGCCTGTGCGGGGCCGGCGGCGACGAGGGAGGCTGCGGACAGGGCGCTGCGGAGCTGGCCCATGACGGCGGCGGCGGCGAGCCCGTGGCCGACGACGTCGCCGACCGTGACGGCGATGCGGTCGCCGCCCGGGAGGGGGATGAGGTCGTACCAGTCGCCGCACACGTTCAGCGCGGCGGTGGCCGGCCGGTAGCGCACCGCAGTGCGGTGGCGGCGGATCGGCCGGGCGGGCGGGAGCATGGCGCTCTGCAGGGCGAGGCCGACCTCGCGCTCGCGGGCGTTCGCCAGGCGCAGGCGCTGGTTGACCTCCTCGAGTTCGCGCAGTCGGCTGTACAGCTCCGCTCCCACGCGCAGTTCGACGCCGGGCCCGCCCACGGCGCGGATCAGCGCGGTGACCTCCTCCACCCGGTGGATCACCAGCACCACCTGCCCGTCCGGGGCGAACACCGGGGCGTTGACCGGACTCCAGTACCGCTCCTCCCACCGGCCCGGGGCGGCTTCGATGTCGTAGCGCTGCACCGCCATCACGTCGCCCTCCCCGTCGGCCAGCACCCGCCGCAGCGATGCCTCCAGACTCCGCATGTTGGCGGCGGAGGCGTCGTGCGGCTGGCCGGGGAAGGCGTCGAACAGGTACCGGCCGACCACCTGCTCACGGCTGCGCCCGGACTGACGCAGGAAGGCGCCGTTGGCGTCGGCGAACACCAGCTGCGGGGTGAGCAGCGCGACCGCGCCGGGCAGCGCCTGGAACACTGCCGCGTAGTCGATGCCCGCCTCGGTCATGCGCTGCCGCCTTCGCCCTGTCGGTGCCGTCCGGCCAGGATAGGAGCGCCTCGGGCCGTCGCCGGGCAGGGCCGGGACGGCGCCCGAACCGTGTCAGCCGTTCGGACTGCATGGTCCGTCCTGCGCCGGGCCGGGCCGCCCGCGCACCGGGTACGCGGCGGCTGGTTGTTCCGTGCCGGGGACGGTGCCGGGGTGGCGACCCGGAGCGGGGCACCGGGCCGCCGGGGCGCCGGGCTGCCGGGCCCGGCTGTGGCGCTACGCGGAGTGCGTCCCGTCGGGCACCGGGACGACAGGCCGCACAAGCCCAGTACACCGCGGTGTGCTGCGGCCGGGGCCCGGAAGCGGGCCACCTTCCTCGGATTGGCCCTTTCCGCACCCGTGTCGACTGCCGGTACGTTCGCGTCATACGGATCCGGATCATCGATGCCTTCACCGACCGGCCTTTCGCGGGCAACCCCGCCGCCGTCCGCCCTGCCGGGCCGGACCGGACTGGCCCGAGGACACCTGGCTGGGCCGATGACGCCTGGCTGGGCCGGGCGCCGCCGAGATGAACCTCTCCGAGGCCGCCTTCGCCCTGCCCTGCCCTGCCCCGGCCCACGACGCTCACCGGTGTGCTCGACCGCCTGGAGCGCCGCGGTCACATCACCCGCGGCACGCGGGCGGGCGATCGCCGTTCGGTGCTCATTGAGCTCACCGACTCCGGACGCGAGACGGCCGCCTTGATCAGCCAGACGCTGGCCGGGATCGAGCGCCGCTGCCTGGCCGGCCTGCCGGCCGACGCGCTCGCCGGGTTCTACGCCGTGCTGGACGCGCTGACCGAGGAGGGATCATGAGCGGGAGCGAACCGGGCACCGGCGAGGAATCGTCGCCGTTCACCCGGTTGATGGGTGAGGTGATGGCCGACGCGGAGCGGTTCGGGCACCGCCAGCACGTGCACCTGACCTGGTTGGCCGTGCGGCGTCACGGAACGGCCGAGGCGGTGGACCTGATCGCCGACGGCATCCGGCGCACCGCCCGGTACGCGGGCGTTCCGTAGAAGTACAACGCCACCGTCAGCCGTGCCTGGGTGGAACTGGTGGGCCACCACGTGATCTGCTCCGGCGCCGCCGACTTCGACGCCTTCGTCGACGAGAACCCGGCGCTGCTCGACAAGAGGCTGCTGACCCGCTTCTACCGGCCCTCGACGCTTGCGAGTGCCTCCGCCAGGACCGGCTGGGTCGAGCCCGACCTCACGCCCTTCCCGTGGGAGCGCGCCGAGGTGTGAGGCTGCGAAGCTCCGGCGGTTCGGGATGACCTGGGAGGTCACGCCGATCAACTGGAGCTTCGACGCGTTCGTGACGGCGTTGGTCCCGGACCCGTGCCGTGTCAGTCGTTGCGCCAGATCTGGAGGGTCCACTTCCAGGACCCGGTGTTGTCTCCGAGGTTGTTGTCGTTCATCCCGAACCCCATGCGTACCGGGGCGTTGGGGGCGGCCCAGCAGGCCGTCACATTGAGCTCCCGGAGGTAGTGGGGGTTCCAGGGATTGGGGTCGGACCCGCTGGCCACCCAGCCACCCGGGTTGTTGTTCATGCGGAAGACATCCACGTACGACTTCCATCCCGGGAACGGGAAACTCGAAGGGGCGTACTCGTTCTTGCCGTCGATGCCGTACCACTCGGTGTTCCAGTGGGAGATCGAGACCTGTGCGGACTCGTTCACCACGACGTGGAGAGCGTTCCCGGGGAAGATCCCGTTCGGGGGGTTGGGGCCGCCGGGGAAGCCGTCGTTCCCTCCGCCAGTCTGGGTGAAGGGAATGCTCACATTGGGCTGCGCCCCGCTCAGGCACTTCTGCATGCCCGTCTGACCGGCGACCGCGGGAGCCGGGTTGAAGAGCACGGCGGTGCTGACCGCGGTCAGGATGAGCACGGACGCCCGAAGACGCCGGCCGAGACGGCCGATCGGTGAGAGAGCGAGCGGAATGTTCAACGGATTCCTCCTCTGACTCGTGCGCGGTGCCGTGGACGCAGACAAGTCAACATTCGTTCGCCGGAGGCCAGTAGGGCGCGCAGGACGCCATGGGTGGCGCACTGGAGTGAGAACCGCTGGGGCGGTGAGCTCCCGCTCGGCGGCGCACTCCGGTCGGGCGTTCCTCCGGCGGTGCACGTACTCCGCCCGATGCGACGTACCGACGCGATGAGGGTGGCCGGCCCGCTGTCCGGACCCGGGCAGGGGCGTGCCGGGTGCGCCTCGGGGCTCGGCACGGCCAGGTCCGTCCCGTGTCGGTGAGGGCCCTCATCGGCCGGCCCCCGGGGTCGCGGTCGCGATGCCGCTCGGCGCGGCCTCGCCGCTCGGCGCGGCCTCGCCGCTGGGAGCGGCCGGGCCGCTCGGCGTGGCCGGCATCGGGGGCAGGTCGCCGGGGTGGACGGTGAGGTCGCCGGAGCTGACCGGGGCGAAGGGGGCGGGTGCCATGCAGGTACCGACCCTGCCCTCGATCGGTCGGCCGCTGCCGTCGGTGTCCATGTTGGCCACGCCCCACGAGAAGCCGACCCGGTCGGGGCGTTCGGGCGATCCCGCGTCATGGACGCTGAAGCCGCGGCGCTGGCCGACCCACTCGGCGACCTCCGGATCCGCCCGGGTGACGACGGCGGTGAACGAGGCCGTCCGATCACCCGTCACCAGGCAGTCCACCGTCGCCTCCGAGGTCACGGTGCGGTTCAGCGCCGCGACGTGGTGGGAGATCCGCACCGTGCCCCGTGCGTCCGTCGGCAGCCCCTGCGGGGCGTCCGGCAGCGGCCGGCTGAACGGCTGGGCCTCCACGTCGAAGGTGAACCGTATGTCGTCGTCCGGCGAGTACACGTAGGCGATCCGCGCCGATCCGGTGACGGAGGCCTTGGCGGTGGCGGCCGTCGTGGCCGTGGCGGCCGGGGAGGCGGCGGACCCGGAGGGCGCCGCCCCCGCCGAGGCGGAGGACCCCGAGCAGCCTCCCACGGCGAGGACGAGCGCGGCCGAGGCGGCGAATGCGGCAAGCGCCTTCGTGCGGGTGGAGGTGAGGGTGGCGGACAAGGTGAACTCCCCGGTTCGGTGGGCCCGTCGGCCTGCCGGCCTCGGGCTTCGTCTTGATGACGGCTCAAGCCTGCCGCCCCCGGGGTGGGCCTCCCAAGTGCCGATCGGCAGGTACCTGTCCACGCTGATCCCCGTGATCGGCCCCGAGCTCGCCGGCATCGAGGCGGACCTGGTCAAGCGCATGCAGCTG
>NZ_JBSGFD010000262.1:0-9704 GCF_053603215.1 Kitasatospora sp. NPDC004240
GGCCTGGGGGCCGGCGGCTCGGGCACGCTGCCGCCGCCGGGGCGGGCGGCGGGCTTCACGGGAAGCGGCCCGACGGCTCCGGCGGCCCTCAGGTCGGGGTGCTTCTCCAGCTTCTCGGCGGCGCCCTCCGTCCGGATGGTGAGACGGGGGTCGAGGTTCCGCGGGGCGGCGGCCGCCTCTCCGGCGGTCCCGGCGGCGGCGCCGGAGGCCGCCCCGGCACCCGCCTTCCGCAGTCCCTCGGGCACCCGCAGCATGGTGGTCCGCTCGGCGACGGACGGTCCGTCGGACCGCTCGCCGGGCGGCGTGTCCGTCTCCTCCGCCGCCGTGTCGCCGGCCGGGCCGTCCTGCCCCGTCACCTCGGCACCGGCCCCGGCGACGTCGGCGTCCCCGGCCGTGCCGGAGGAGTCGTCCGCCGCCGGGTCCCCCTTCCCGGGGGACGCGGCCGGCGCCCCCACGGGCAGGCGGAGCGCCGTGGTGGCGTCGTCCGCCGGGAGCCTCAGCGCGGTGGTGGCCTCGTCCACCGGCAGCCGCAGCGCCGTGGTCGCGTTGTCGACGGGCAGCCGCAGGACGGTGGTGACACTGTCCGCATCCCGGACGCGGAGCTGAACGGTGGACGCCCCCTTGGCCGGTGTCCCGGCCTCACCCCGCCCGGCGTCGCCGTCACCCTCCTCGCGCTCCGCACGGGCCTCCTCGGCCCGCTCCGGTTCCCGGTCGCGCTCCCGCTCCCGCTCGCCGTCCCGCAGCACCCTGTCGGGGGACTCGCCCACGTAACCCAGCCTCCTCAACGCCCGGCGGGGCACCGGCCGACCCGATTTCGGGAAGCCGACGCCCCGCCCCGTGTACCTGTACAGTCTCCGCCACCGCCGACCGTTCCGGTCGCCCACACCCCGCCCTACCGGCGGTTATTGCCGCCGCACGGCGGTACCCCCGGCCTGCTCACCGGTCAGACGCCGGGCCCGGTACGGGCGGTTCCCCGGACTGCCGCAAGGTCACGATTCGGAGGCGTACTCGACAAGCCCGTGTGAGAGGCGTCACGCTGTTTCCCATCCACGCGGGGAGGCTTGGATGGGCAAGAGCCGCAGAACTGTTCCCGAGGAGCTCTTGCTGCTCGCTTTGGACCCGGCCACGGGCACCACGGCGCAGCCGCAGACCCTCGACCTCGGACTCGCCGGGGCCCAGCTCGTCGAGCTGTCCTTGGCCGGAAGGATCGTCCCGGAGGGCGACCGGATCGCCGTGGTGCTCCCACGGCCGACCGGCGACCCGACACTGGACCACGCGCTGGAACTGCTGCGCCGACGCGGCAGTCCGGTCCGCGCGGCGCACTGGATCGGCGGGCCCCGGCTGGGGCTGCGGCAGACCTACCTGGCGCACCTGGAGCGCTGCGGCATGGTCACGGCCGTGCCGGGCCAGGTGTGCGGGGTCCTGCCGACGACGCGCTACCAGGCGTCCGACGACTGCACCAACGCCGCGATCAAGCAGCGGCTGGACACCGCGATCCGGACCGGTGTGCCACCGGACCCGAGGACGGCGGCGCTGGCGGCGCTGGCGCACTCGGTGGGTCTGGGCAAGCACTTGTACCCGGGCAACGAGGGCCGGTCGTCGCGGTCGCGGCTGCGTGACCTGATCCGGTACGACCCGCTGGGCGGGATGGTCGCGCACGCCGTGATGGACGTGCAGAACGGCCTTCCGGGTCAGCAGGGTCGCGGCGCCCAGGCGGGTGCCCCGGGCGGTTCGGGCCGTCCGGGCCCGCGGCCGGTCGGTCGCGCCCCCGCCGGGCGGGTCCCGTCGGCCCGGGTCGGCGTCCGCTGACCGTCCGGTAGCCGTCGCGTCGCGCCAGGGAACGTCCGTTCGCGGAGCACCCCGGTCACGGAGGCCCCGGTCACGCCCGGGTCCCGTCCCCGGGGAGGCCCCGGTCGGACGGGAGCACCACCGCAGGTACGCCGGCCACCGGTCGGCCGCACGACCCGAGGGCGCGCGCCATCGTGACGCGCGCCCCCCGTCGGCGGCACACAACCAGCAGGCCCGCAGGGGCGGTCGCCCGCGACGGAAGTCGCCGGGCGGCCGCCCCTCTGCCGTCCCCGCCTCCGCACACGTCCCGCACAGGAGCTCTTGACCTGCGCGGGCCCGCATATGTCGGTGGCACTTATGCACCGTTCCAGACCGTTGTCACCATCAGGTCGCACGACCGTGGCGCCTTATCACTCACGGGTGTCCGCCGTCTCGCCGAAGCGCTTTTCCGATGATCTGTTCTACTGCGCTGCTGCGATTCCCCGGCGGTGACCTGATCCAAGGTGACATGCTGCTCGAAGTCAGGGGGTTGGTCCCAATTACCACAGTGTTCCGAGGATTGCCGTTCCAACGATCACCAGAGGTCCGGCCGGAGGTCGACGTGTCCGCGAGCATCAATCCCACCGTGCGCCGCAGGAGGCTCGGCGCCGAGCTCCGCAAACTGCGCGAGGGCCTGGGCATGACCGCGGAGGAGGTGGCCCAGCGGCTCATGGTCTCGCAGTCGAAGATCAGCCGGCTGGAGAACGGCCGGCGCAGCATCAGCCAGCGCGACGTCCGTGACCTCTGCGACGTCTACGACGTGACCGACGAGCAGATGCGCGGCAGCCTGATGGAGATGGCCAGGGAGTCCCGGCAGCGCGGCTGGTGGCACGACTTCAACGACATGCCGACCCCGTACAGCGTCTACATCGGCCTGGAGGCGGAGGCCTCCTCGATCCGCGCGTACGAGTCCTCCTTCGTCCCCGGGCTGCTGCAGACCGAGGAGTACGCCCACGCGGTGGTGACCGGCACCCAGCCGGACACCGACACCACCGCCGTGCAGCGCCGGGTCCAGGTCCGGATGAAGCGGCAGGACCGCATCCACCAGGAGACCAACCAGCTCGGCAGCCTGTGGACGGTCATAGACGAGGCGGTGCTGCGCCGCGAGGTCGGCAGCCGCCGCGTGATGGCCGAACAGTTGAAGCACCTGCTCGCGCTGAGCGAGCGCCGGAACATCACGATCCAGGTCATCCCGTTCTCTCACGGGGCCCACCCCGGGATGACCGGGACATTCTCCCTGTTGGAGTTCCCTGAGTCAGCCGATTCCACGGTTGTCTACTTCGAAGGGGTGACGAGTGATCTGTACCTCGAGAAGGAAGCCGATGTCCGCCGCTATACCGGTCTCTACGACCACCTGCGGGCAGCGGCGCTCGGGGTGGCCGAGAGCCGGTCACTGATAGCCGAGATTGAAGAGGGATACCACTGATGTCCACCACGTTCGAGAGCGGATCCGTCTGGCGCAAGAGCAGTCACAGCGGCGGCAACGGCGCCTGTGTGGAGATCCGCGTCCCCGCCGCCGGGACGGTGGACGTACGCGACTCCAAGGACCCGCGGGGTCCGCAGCTGCACTTCTCGTCCGAGGCCTGGGAGGCCTTCACCACCGCCGCCGGTGCGGGGGTGTTCGGCCGCTCCTGAACGGACGGCACCGTTCTCGACCGGATGCCCGCGGTCACGTCCCCGCCACACGGAGGGCGGCGGGACGCGACCGCGGGCATCCGCGCGTCCGCCTCCGGACCAGGCAGGGCAGGGCCGGCGGGGCGGGGAGGGCAAGGCCGGCGGGGCCGGGCCGGGAGGGCCCGGGCGGAGGGCCGGGGCTCAGCGCACCACCGGGTAGCGGGTGGACCAGAGCGCACCCTCGGCGGTGTCCTGCCCGTGCAGTTCGGAGCCGTGCATCAGCTCCAGCACGAAGTCGTCGGCCAGCTCCAGGATCGCCCCGCGCCCCTCCAGGCCGGCCACCAGGCCGGACGGCAGCGCGGTGTCCCCGTGCAGCACGCCCAGCAGGTTGCCGCAGATCGAGCCGGTGGAGTCGCTGTCCCCGGAGTGGTTGACGGCGAGCAGCAGGCCGGAGCGGACGTCGTGGGCGACCAGCGCGCAGTAGACCCCGATCGCCAGCGCCTCCTCGGCGACCCAGCCCTCCCCCAGCGCCTCGACCCGCTCGGCGGACGGTTCCCCGGCGCGGACCGCGTCCAGCGCGCCGCGCAGCGCGGCCGTGGTCTCCTCGTGCGCCGGGCGCTCGGACAGCAGCGCCAGCGCCAGGTGCACGCCCTCCTCCAGGGTGCCGCCGCGGGCCGCGGTCTGGACGATCACCGCCAGGGCGCCCGCCGAGAGGTAGCCGGTGGGGTGGCCGTGGGTCAGCACCGAGCACTCCACCGCCAGCTGGAAGACCAGCCCGGGGTCCCAGGTGGTGAGCAGTCCGAACGGGGCCGCCCGCATCACCGTGCCGCAGCCCTTGGAGTGCGGGTTCTTGGGCGCGTCCAGGGTGCCGAGCCGGTCGGCGTCCGGCCCGGAGAGGCCGGAGAGGCAGGCCTGGCCCGGGGCCCGCTGGGCGTACAGCCACTCCTCGCGGCCCAACCAGCCGAGGTCGGCGCGCCGCTCGTCCGGGCCCCAGTCGCGCTGGGTGGCGGCCCAGCGCAGATAGGCGAGGTGGATGTCGCTGGGCGGGTGCCAGCTGCCGGTGTCCCGGCGGATGTGGGCGCGGATCAGGCCGTCCAGGGTGAACAGCGACATCTGGGTGTCGTCGGTGATCGCCCCGAGCCGCCCGTACGCGGGGACGTAGCCGGTCACGCCCTGCGGTCCGTGGGTCGCGCGGATCCTCTCCAGCGGGTCGAACTCGATGCCGGCGCCGAGCGCGTCACCGATCGCCCCGCCCAGCAGACAGCCCCGCACCCGGCTGCGGAAATCCTGCTGCTGCGCGCGTGACCACAGGGGCATCACGGGTCGGTGCCTTTCGTCCGGGAACGGGGCCGCGCGGCGGTTCGGACCCACCACGCGCCATGCACTGTATTCGAATGTCCGGTCGGGCCAAGGGGTCCCCTCGCACACCGGCGCGGGCGGCGGCCGCACCAGCTCGTCAACAGAACGTTGCTGCGGCGCCACGCGGCTGTCACGGCCCGCCATCCCGCGCTGCCTAGCGTCCGGGGCCATGACCAACTCCCGCGCCCGGCTGACCACCGCGCTCGCCCTCACCGGCGCCCTCGTCCTCGCCGCCCCGGCGCTCGCCGTCGCCGCCCCGGCCGCGCCCGGCACCTCGGCCACCGCCGACGCCGGTGCCACGGCCGGCGCCGCGGCGAAGCGGTCCGCGCACCGGATCCCGTTCACCGCCGCGAACGTCGTCCAGCGGGCCGACGGCGGCTTCACGCTCGGCTGGAGCGTCCCCGGTGTGCGCGGGGTCACCGTCTACGCGGGCACCGACCGGGAGGACATCGCACATCGCGCGCCGGTCGCCATCGCCGGGGGCACCACCACCGTGACCGTCGACGGCCTGCCCGCCGCCGACCGCTGGTTCTTCGAGCTGGTCTCCTTCGACGCCTACCTGCGCTCCGGCCTCGGGCTGGACGGCCGCGACCCGCGGGACCTGCACGGCCGGCTGCTGGTCGGCTGACGGCGCTCCCGGACGCCGGTGGCCCCGAACCCCTCCCCGGGGCCCGGGGCCACCGGGGAGCGGTCGGAGGGCTCAGTCCAGGACCGGCAGCAGCCGCGGCAGGTGGCCGTCCGAGGCCAGCGCCGCCGCCCGGCGCTCGGCGGGCACCTCCCCGTACGTGGTGGTGCGCTGGCGGTGCGGACGCCCGGCCGCCTCCGCGATCGCCTCCAGGTCCCGGACCGACTTGTAGCTCCCGTACGCCGAGCCGGCCATCCGCGAGATGGTCTCCTCCATCAGCGTGCCGCCGAGGTCGTTGGCCCCGGAGCGGAGCATCTCGGCCGCGCCCTCGGCGCCCAGCTTCACCCAGCTGGTCTGGATGTTGCGGATGTGCGGGTGCAGCAGCAGCCGGGCCATCGCCACCACCGCCCGGTTGTCGCGGGCGGTCGGACCGGGCCGGGCGATGCCCGCCAGGTAGACCGGGGCGTTGGTGTGGACGAACGGCAGCGTCACGAACTCGGTGAAACCGCCGGTGCGCTGCTGGATCCCGGCCAGCAGCCGCAGGTGGCCCAGCCAGTGCCGCGGGGTGTCCACGTGCCCGTACATCATCGTGGACGAGGAGCGGATGCCCAGCTCGTGCGCGGTGGTGACGACCTCCACCCAGGTGGCCGCGGGCAGCTTGCCCTTGGTGAGCACCCAGCGCACCTCGTCGTCCAGGATCTCGGCCGCCGTGCCCGGGATGGTGTCCAGGCCGGCCTCCTTGGCCCGCAGCAGCCACTCCCGGACGGACAGCCCGGTGCGGGTGGCGCCGTTCACCACCTCCATCGGCGAGAAGGCGTGCACGTGCAGTCCGGGCACCCGCTCCTTGACCGCCCGCGCGATGTCGAAGTACGCGGTGCCGGGCAGGTCGGGGTGGATGCCGCCCTGCATGCAGACCTCGGTGGCGCCGACCTCCCACGCCTGTTCGGCCCGGTCGGCGACCTGGCTCAGCGAGAGGGTGTAGGCATCCGCGTCCGTGCGGCGCTGGGCGAAGGCGCAGAAGCGGCAGCCGGTGTAGCAGACGTTGGTGAAGTTGATGTTCCGGGTGACGCAGTAGGTGACCTCCTCGCCGACCGCGTCGCGGCGCACGTCGTCGGCGATCCGGCAGAGCGCGTCCAGGGCCGGGCCGTCCGCGAGGAACAGCGCCAGCGCCTGGTCGTCCGTCAGTCGCCGCGGGTCGTCGGCGGCCACCGCGAGCGCCTCCCGGACGTCGCCGGTGAGCCGCTCCGGGGCCGAGCCCGAGCGGACCTGCTCGCGCAGCACCTCCCAGTCGCCGTAGACGTCCTCGAAGTCGGCCCGGCGGTCGCCGGTGCGGCCCTCGGTGTCGATCGCGGTGTGCAGGTCGGTGCGGCCGGAGGCGGCGGGCAGGTGCTCCGGTTCCTGCCAGGGCCGGCCGGTCACCGGGGCGTCCGGGCGGGCGAGTCCGGTGTCCGGGTCGGCCAGCGCCCGGACGTGCGGCAGCACCCGCGGGTCCAGCCAGGGCTCGCCGCGCAGCACGTACTCGGGGTAGACGGCCAGGCGTTCGCGCAGCTCGAAGCCGGCGGCGGCGGAGTGCTCGGCGAGCCGGTCGATCTGCGGCCAGGGGCGCTCGGGGTTCACGTGGTCGGGCGTCAGCGGGGAGACGCCGCCCCAGTCGTCGATGCCGGCGACGATCAGCCGCTCGAACTCGCCGTCCACCAGGTTCGGCGGGGCCTGCAGGCAGGCGGCCGGGCCCATGATGTGCCGGGCGACGGCCACCGTGGCGACCAGCTCGTCGAGTTCGGCGTCCGGCATGCCGCGCATCGCGGTGTCCGGCTTGGCCCGGAAGTTCTGCAGGATCAGCTCCTGGATCCCGTGGTAGGCCCGGGAGACCCGGCGCAGCGCGAACAGCGACTCGGCCCGCTCCTCGTACGTCTCGCCGATGCCGATCAGCAGCCCGCTGGTGAACGGCACCGAGCTGCGTCCGGCGTCCTCCAGCACCCGCAGCCGGACGGCCGGCTCCTTGTCGGGCGAGCCGTGGTGGGGGCCGCCGGGCTCGCTCCACAGCCGGGTCGCGGTGGTCTCCAGCATCATGCCCATCGAGGCGGAGACCGGCTTGAGCCGCTGGAAGTCCGTCCAGCTCAGCACCCCGGGGTTGAGGTGCGGCAGCAGCCCGGTCTCCTCCAGGATGCGGATCGACATCGCCCGGACGTAGGCGAGGGTGTCGTCGTAGCCGTGCGCGTCCAGCCACTCGCGGGCCTCGGGCCAGCGGTCCTCGGGCTTGTCGCCGAGGGTGATCAGCGCCTCCTTGCAGCCCAGTTCGGCGCCGCGCCGGGCGACCTCCAGCACCTCGTCCGGCGACATGAACATCCCGTGCCCGGCCCGACGCAGCTTGCCGGGGACGGTGACGAAGGTGCAGTAGTGGCACTTGTCCCGGCACAGCCGGGTGAGCGGGATGAACACGCTCCTGGAGTAGGTGATGACGCCGGGCCGGCCGGCCGCCGCGAGACCGGCGTCCCGCACCTTGGCGGCGCTCGCGCACAGGTCCGCGAGGTCCTCGCCCCGCGCCCGGAGCAGGACCGCGGCCTCGGCGACGTCGAGCGCCACGCCGTCGCGGGCGCGGCGCAGGGCGCGGCGCATCGCGTTGGCGGTCGGCGGCGCGGGGTCGACGGGGGTGGCCGGGGCGGCAGGGCGGTCTGTGGCGTCCATGCCGTGACCCTACGCCAGCTCTCCCCCGCCCGGAGTAGCCGACCCTGAGGAGGTCTCAGGGTCGGCTGCGCCGCGAGTCTTACGCCGATCTGGCCCTGGAGGGCGATGCTCCGGCGGCCCGGAGGGCTTGTAATGGAACCCGGGAGCACGCGGCGGACACGCGGCGGCGAACGAGCGACGGGCACCACCAGCAGGACGAGCGGGACAGGCGCGGCGAACGGCAGGACGCCGTCGGTCAGGTTACGGAGGGGTTGGACGCGATGACGGACGACAGCAGGACCGAGGAGCACACGGGCGGCACGCCGTACCGTTCGCGCCGTCGCACGCTGGTGCGGGTGGCGGTACCGCTGGCGATGGCGGGGATCGTGGCCACGGGGATCGGCCTGGTGCCGGCCCTGGCCGACGACTCCCCGCCGAACCTGCCCGCGCTGACGGCGGAGCAGGTGGTGGCGAAGGCGCTCGGCTCGCAGGCCGAGACGCTCTCCGGGACGGTCGAGGTCTCGGCCGACCTGGGCGTGCCGGGGCAGCTGTTCTCGGCCGCCGGCGCGGGCGCGTCCCCGGGCGGGACGCACGGCCGGGGCGGGTCCTCGGCGGCGCCGGAGTCGAAGCTGCTCGGGCTGCTCGGCGGTGACCACACCCTGCGGGTCTCGGTGGACGGGCCGGACCGGCAGCGGATCGGCCTGATCGAGAAGCTCGCCGAGTACACCCTGGTGCACAACGGCGACCAGGTCTGGGCGTGGGACAGCTCCACCAACGAGGCGGTCCACCTGACGGCCCCGCAGGGCGCGGGCCACCGGGAGCGGCCGCCGCTGACCGGGGTGCCGACCACCCCGCAGGAGGCGGCCCGGCAGTTCCTGACCGCCGCCGCGGGCACCACCTCGGTCGCCGTGGACGGCACCGCCAACGTGGCCGGCCAGAAGGCGTACCGGCTGAGCGTGAAGCCGACGCAGCCGGGCTCGACCATCGGCGAGGTGCGGATCGCGGTGGCCGCCGACAACGGGGTGCCGCTCGCGGTGCTGGTGAAGGGCACGGACGGCGGCAAGGTGCTGGACGTCCGCTTCACCGAGGTGTCCTTCGCCAAGCCGGCCGCGAAGACCTTCGAGTTCACCGCGCCCAAGGGCGCCAAGGTGACCGAGCACAAGGCGCCGGACGCGCCGGCCCGGGGCGAGCACGACCGTGCCGCGGCGCCCGGCGGGCTCAACGTCGTCGGTGAGGGCTGGACGAGCGTGCTGAGCACCCGCCTGCCGAGCGGCGAGGTCACCGTGCCCGCCGAGGGCAAGCACGGCGGCAAGCACGGGAGGGCCCCGCAGGGCCAGAGCCCGCAGGCCCTGGTGAAGTCCCTGGGCAAGCCGGTCGAGGGCGGCACGCTGATCAGCACCAAGGTGCTGAACGCGCTGGTCACCGATGACGGCCGGGTGTTCGCCGGCGCGGTGACGCTGCCGGTGCTGCAGAGCGCGGCCGGGGTGAGGTAGTGGTGAAGACTCCCGTGACGGAGGGTCGCGCGGAGTCGGCCGGGGGCCGGGGCACCGAGGTGCCCCCGGCCCCCGTGGCCGTTCCCGCGGCGGACTTCCCCTCGGCCGCCCCCGCCCCCGCC
>NZ_JBSGFD010000263.1:0-9624 GCF_053603215.1 Kitasatospora sp. NPDC004240
CCACTTCCCCCACCCCCCCCCCTCCCTCCCCCCCCGCGCCCGCCCCGGGGGGCGCCCCGTAACACCACCCCCCCCCCCCCGGGGGGGGGGGGGGCCCCCCCCCCCCCCCCCCGGCCGTTCCCGGCACCCCCGCCTCCCGATGCCCGGACACCTCACGGTGTCCGGGCATCGGCGTCTTCCAGGCCCCCTTCCAGAGGAGTTGAACACGTTCAATTTTGAGTCTAGAGTCGGTGCCGAACAGGAGGGACGAGCGCCCCCTGTACTTCGACATGGCCTGTGAGCTGGGGGTTTGTGCGATGAGCGACGATTCGCGCGGCGGTGGTTTCAAGGCCGACACGGCGGAGGCCGGGGCGGCGGCAGCGAGGGCCGAGGTGGTGTCGGCGGAGGCCGGCGCTGTGTCGGCGGAGGCCGAGGCGGGCGTGCTGCGGCGGGTCCGGCGGTGGCTCTGGTTCTTCGTGGTGTGCCTGGCGCTGAGCGGGCTGACCGCCTTCCCGCTGGAGACCGAGACCCGCTGGCTGGCCGACGTCGCGGCCGGGCCCGGTGCGGTGGTGACCGACCGCCTGCCGGCCGTGCTGGAGTGGATCGAGCGGGTCCGCGACGGCGTCGCCGAGACCAACCGGCAGTACCCCTTCCTCGCGTACGGCACCGACTGGCTGGCCTTCGCCCACCTGGTGATCGCGGCGGCCTTCTGGGGGCCGATCAAGGACCCGGTGCGCAACGTGTGGGTGATCCGCTGGGCCGTGCTGGCCTGCGCCGCCGTCCTCCCGCTCGCGCTGATCTGCGGCCCGCTGCGCGGCATCCCGCTGCTCTGGCGATTCATCGACATGTCGTTCGGCGTCTTCGGGGTGATCCCGCTGCTGATCGTCCTGCGGGCACTGCGACCGCTGGAGCAGCGGGAGCGCGCGCTGCGCGAGCGGCCGGCGCGGATCGGACGGCCGCCCGCCTCGGCTCTCTGAGCCCCGTCGGCCGCGCGTGTGGGCCCGGTGGGCGAACCGGGTGCGCCGAGCGGGTGAGCGCGTGGGAGGCGCGGCTGCGGCCGCGCGGGCGGGGCCCGGGTCACGGGCTCCGCCCGTACCACGCAGGCCCTACGATCTGGCTCAACAGCAGCTGGAGGGCGGACGGGCGTGACCGATGCGGTGATCGATCTCAATGCGGACCTGGGCGAGGGGTTCGGGCGCTGGACCCTGACCGACGACGATGCCCTGCTGTCGGTGGTCACCAGCGCCAACATCGCCTGCGGCTTCCACGCCGGCGACCCGTCCACCATGCGCCGGGTCTGCGCGCTCGCCGCCGAACGCGGGGTCCGGATCGGCGCCCAGGTCTCCTACCGCGACCTGGCCGGCTTCGGCCGCCGCGCGATGGACGTACCGCCGGAGGAACTCGCCGACGAGATCGCCTACCAGATCGGCGCCCTCCAGGTCTTCGCCCGCGCCGCCGGCTCCCGGGTCAGCTACGTCAAACCGCACGGCGCCCTCTACAACCGGGTGGTCGCCGACTCCGAACAGGCCGAGGCCGTGGTCGCCGGCGTGCTGCGGGCCGGCGCGGTCTGCGACGGACCGCTGCCCGTACTGGGCCTGCCGGATTCCCGGCTGCTGGCGGTGGCCGAGGGCGTCGGGCTGCCGGTGGTCGCCGAGGCCTTCGCCGACCGGGCCTACACCTTGGCGGGCACGCTCGTCCCGCGCGGCGAACCGGGAGCCGTGGTGCACGACCCCGAGGCGGTGATCACCCGCGCGGTCGGCATCGCCCGGGACGGCGTGGTCATCGCGGCCGGCGGGGAACCGGTCACCGTCGAGGCGCGCTCGCTCTGCGTCCACGGCGACACCCCCGGCGCCGCCCAGCTCGCCTGGCGGGTCCGCGGGGCGCTCGCCTCCACGGGGGTCCGGGTGGAGGCGTTCACATGAGCGACGGGAGCGGCGAGGTGGAAGGTGGCGGGACCGGCGGGGTGGACCACGACGGGAGCGGCGCGGAAGGTGGCCGGAGCAGCGCGGCACCCGTCACCGTACGGCCGGTCACCGTACGGCCGGTCGGCGCGCGGGCGCTGCTCGCCGAGGTGGCGGGTACCGAGGAGGTCGCCGCGCTGTACGGCTGGCTGCGCGAACGGCAGGAGGCCGGGGAGCTGCCGGCCGTCGAGGAGATCGTCCCGGCTGCCCGGACCGTCCTGCTGGACGGCGTCCGCGACCCCGCCGCCGCCACCGCCCTGCTGCGCGCCTTCCGCCCCTCCGCCGGGAGCGGCGCAACCGGACCGCTGGTCGAGATCCCGGTGACGTACGACGGCGCCGACCTGGCCGAGGTCGCCGCGCTCTGGGACGTCTCCCCCGAGGAAGCCGTACGGATCCACACCTCGTTCGAGTACGTGGTCGCGTTCTGCGGGTTCGCCCCCGGCTTCGGCTACCTCACCGGTCTGCCGCAGCGGTACGAGGTGTCCCGCCGGGCCACCCCGCGCAGCGCCGTACCGGCCGGGTCGGTCGCCCTGGCCGGTCCGTACACCGGCGTCTACCCCCGCTCCTCCCCCGGCGGCTGGCAGCTCCTCGGGCGCACCGGGCTCACGCTCTGGGACACCGACCGCGAACCGGCCGCACTGCTCGAACCCGGCGTACGGGTGCGCTTCACGGCGGCGCGTGGATGACGAACGGGGAGGGGACGACGGGTGGGGAGAGGACGACGGACGGGACGGGGGCGAGGGGTGGGAAGGAGGGGCGGCCCGTGACCACCCGGGTGACCGAGCTGGAGGTGGTCCGGCCGGGACCGCTCACCACCGTGCAGGACCTGGGCCGGCGCGGCGTCGCCCACCTCGGCGTTCCCCGGGCCGGCGCCCTCGACGAACCCGCGCTGCGCGCCGCCAACCTCCTGGTCGGCAACGCGCCGGACGCCGCCGTCCTCGAAACCACGCTCGCCGGGGTCGCGCTCCGCGCGCACGGGCCGGTCCTCCTCGCGGTCACCGGCGCGCCCGCGCCGGTGCGGGTGGACGGGCGGCCCGCCGCCTGGGGCTCGGTGGTCACGGTGCCGGCCGGGGCGCTGGTGGAGGTGGGCGCAGCCACGTACGGCGTGCGCAGCTACCTCGCGGTCGCGGGCGGCTTCGCGGTACCGCCCGTGCTCGGGAGCCGCTCGGCCGACGTGCTCTCCGGCCTGGGCCCGGCCCCGCTTGCGGCCGGCGACCGGCTGCCGGTGGGTACGGGGGCGGGGGTCGGCACAGGTGCGGGAGTCGGCACAGCCGTTGCCGAGGCGGGTGCCGGGACGGGCAGCGGCCTGCCGGACCTGGTGCCGCTGCCCGCGCCGCCGGCGGAGCTGGTGCTGCGGCTGCAACTCGGCCCGCGTGCCGACTGGTTCGAACCGCAGGCGCTCACCTGGCTGGCCCGCGAGCACTACCGGGTCGCCCCGGCCAGCAATCGCATCGCGCTACGGACGGCCGGCCCGGCCGTCACCCGGGCCCGGGGCGGCGAGCTGCCCAGCGAGGGCATGGTGCTCGGCGCCGTCCAGATCCCTCCGGACGGCCAGCCGGTCGTCTTCCTCGCCGACCACCCCACCACCGGCGGCTACCCGGTCATCGGCGTCGTCCCGGCCGCCGACCTCCCCGCCGCCGCCCAGGCCCGTCCGGGCACCCCCGTCCGCTTCATCCCCCTGCGAGGCCCCGCGCGGGGGTGATGAGCTGCGAGTGGGCGCTCCGGGCACGTACGAGCGGCCGTGATCGGGCGGCGGCCCGGCGCGAATATGTAGACCGGTCTACTGAGCGCGCGTCGCCGAGGCTACGTTCGGCGGCGCGCAGGAAGTCGGACCCGCCGACTTCCTGCGCGGCGAGCCGGAGGCGGGGGGCGGCGCGCCGGGGTGCGGCAGAAATATGTAGACCGGTCTAGATATCGGCCGGGCACCCTCTCGTCGGTCGGGTGCCAGAATATGTAGACCGGTCTAGATAGCCGCACGTCGAGCGCCTCAAGGTCGTGTGCCTGAATATGACGACCGGTCTACAGATTCCCTCCTTCCCCCTCCCCCTTGCGCGGGGAGTCGGACCGGCCGACTTCCCGCGCAGGGCAACGCGCGCCCTCACTCACACGCGGCCCGGGTGGAGGGTCTCCGCAATGGCCCGCTGGTGGGGGTCGAGGGTGGTCGCGCCGTCCTCGATGTCCCAGAGAGAGTTCTGGAGCACGCGGGCGAGGGTCCATGCGGTCGCGCGGGGGCGGTCGATCGCGAGGACGTCGGTCATCAGGTCGAAGCGGCGACGGAGGGCGCGGGGGACGTCCCCGGCGGCGACCAGGTCGGACCAGCGGTTGCGGAGCGCGGGGAGCAGCTCGAAGCCCGGGTCGCCGGCCAGCGGCTTGGGGTCGATGGCGAGCCAGTCACCCCGTCCGCTCCCCGACCCCGATCCGGCGACGGGCCCAGCAGCGGCGGCGAACCCGGCCCCGGCGCCGCGCCCGTCGGGGTCGCCGATCCGACTGCTGCCCGAGATGCCGCGCCCGCCCGAGACGCCGCGCCCGCCCGACGCGCCACGCCCGCCCGAGATGCCGCGCCTGCCCGGGCCGCCGCGCGGCGGGGCGAGGACGTTGCCGTAGTGGAGGTCCCAGTGGAGCAGGCGGTCACCCGGTTCGGGGCGGACCTCGCGGAGGGCGGCCGCGCAGTCGGCGAGCAGCCGCCGGTCGTCCGGGTCGGCGAGGGCGGCGAGCGCCCGGGGAGCCGCGGCCAGTATGCCGTCCGCCAGGTCGGCAAGCGTGCGCAGCCCGGGCGGCGCCGGGACGGCGGACAGTCCGGCGAGGAGTCCGGCCAGGATCCGGAGCGCGGCGAGGTCGTCCTCGACGGATTCGAGCGAGCACCCGGGGTCGAGGCGTTCCAGCAGCATGGCGCCGGAGTCGGCGTCGTGGGCGAGCAGGCGGACCGCGCCGCGGCCGTTCCAGGTGCGCAGGGCGAGGGGTTCGCCCCGGGTCTCCTCGTCGACGGGCTGGAGTTTGAGCGCGCCCGGGGTCCCGTCGGCGCCGGTCACGGGCAGCACCAGGCCGACCGCGCCGTGCGCCGCCGGGCCGTCCGGGCGCAGTGACCAGCGTTCCATGACCGTCTCGGCGAGCGCGGGGAGGCCGTCCGCCCAGGCGCGGCCGGCGTCGCCGAGCCACTCGGAGAGCGACGCGGCGAGCCCGTCCGGCACCCGGACCCGGCCGGTCACCGGCGGGTCAGGGCGTCGGCGACGGCCCGGGCGAAGGCCTCGGGGTTGTCGAGCATGATGTTGTGCCCGCAGTCCGGGATCGCGGTCAGGACGACGCCGGACTCGCGCAGCTTCGCGGCGCCCCGGAGCTCGCCGTCCGCCTCCGGGTAGAGGAACTCGCGGGGGATCGGGAGCCCGTGCAGCAGGTCGCGCACGGGGGGCACGGTGGTGCGGGTGAGCGACATGCCGCTGCGGTGGAGCGCTTCGGGACCGGCCATGCGCATGGTCGCCCACCAGAGCGGTCCGACCCGCTCGGCGACCTTCTCGCGGCCGCCGCCGTGGACGAACTCCTCCTCGGTGTAGGCCAGGATGCCGCTGCCGCCGGGGGTGGGCACCGGGGAGACAGGATCAAGATTGGCGTCCACCAGGACGAGCCGGGAGACCAGGTGCGGGTGACGGGCGGCCAGTGCGACGGCGACCCGGCCGCCCATGCTGTGCCCGATCACCTCCGCCCCCGCCACCCCGGCGGCGACCAGCGCGGTGGCCACGGCGTCGGCGTGCTCCTCCAGCGTGTACGAGAAGTCGGTGGGCCGGTCGCTGATGCCGAAGCCCAGCATGTCGAGCAGCAGGGAGCGCCGGCCGTTCAGCAGCGGGTGGGCGGCGGCCGCGGCGTAGTAGACGGGCGAGCTGGAGCCGAGCCCGTGCAGGTAGACCCGGGCCGGCCCCTCGCCGGGGATCTCGATCCAGCGGATCCGGTCGCCGTCGGAGGTCACGGGGGCGTCGCGCACGGTCGTACTCCTTGGTTGGGGGCTGCCGAGCCCGAGGGTTGCCGAGCCCGAGGGGATCACGGAAGGCCTGCCGACGTCACCGCTCAGGAGCGGCGACGGGCGGGCCGACGCCAAGAACATACATCGACTCCGATGTATATCGGAAGTGAGATATAGCGATCGCGCGGCACGGGTGGAGATCTGGGAGAGTGACGCCATGCTGAAGTTCGCGATCCTCGGGTTCCTCCACGACCGGCCGCTGCACGGGTACGAGCTGCGCCGCCACCTGGCCGCACTCACCGGCCACGTCCGTCCGATCAGCGACGGCACGCTGTACCCGGCGATCAAGCGGCTGGAGACCGACGGGCTGCTGCGCCGGGAGACCGAGCCCGGCACGACCGCCGCACCCCGCCACACGCTCCACCTCACCGACGCCGGCCGCGAGGCGCTGCTGACCTGGCTGCGCGAACCGGAGCGGCTGGACATCAGCGACGAGAACCGGTGGTTCACCCTGCTCGCCTTCCTCCGCCACCTCCCCGATCCGGCCGGGCAGGCGGCAGTGCTCCGCCGACGGCTGGACTTCCTCGCCGAGCCGGCGAGCTTCTTCTACGAGGGCGGCCGGCCGCAGGGCGCGGAGGAGTTCGACGACCCGTTCCGCCGGGGGCTGCTGCTGATCGCCCGGGCCACCAGCGAGGCCGAGCTCGGCTGGCTGCGCCGGACCCTGGTGGAGCTGGAGGGCCGGCGGGCCGACTGACACCCCGGCCCCGGCCTCGGGGCCACTCCGAATCCGGCACAGGCACCGGCACCGACGTCGGCACCGGGCCGCGCCGGAGAACACCCGGGCCCGGCTCGGCTGCGATCAGCCGGGCCGGGCCCGTCGGGTGGAGCACGTGGAACAGGTCGGGCGTCAGTGCTGGTGGTAGGCGTGGACCACGGCGTGCCCGCGGCCGCGGTTGATCATCCACCTGTTGACCGGGACGGTGACCACGAAGGCCAGGGCGAGCGAGCCGGCGAGGGCCAGCCAGAACAGGATGCTGCCGAGACCGGCGTCCATGGCACCGGGGATGGTGACCATCGCGGTGTTGTCGATCAGTTCCATGACCACGATCGACACGGTGTCGGCGGCCAGCGCGACCTTGACCGCCGCCCGGACGTCCAGGCCCGCCTTGAGCACGCCGCGCATGGTGAGCGCGTAGCCGAAGACGAAGGCGAGCAGGACCGAGAGCGCCACGGTGGCGCCGTTGTGCAGGCCGAGGGCGGTGCCGATCACCATGCCCAGGATCTCGCCGATGGCGCAGCCGGTGAGGCAGTGCAGGGTGGCCTGCGCCGCGGTCCGCCAGCTTGTCCCGCCACCGTGACCGGCGTGCGCGGCGTGGCCGGCGTGCGCCGCATGATCGCCGTGGACGTGGTGCGAGCCGTGACCGGCGTGTGCCGAGTGGTCCGCGTGACCGGCCTGAGCGGTCTGGGTGGCGTGGCCCTCGTGACCGGTCCGACCACCGTGACCGGCGTGCGCCGCGTGGTCGTGGTGCTCGTGCTGCGCAGGGTGTGCCATGTCGTCCTCCGCGTGTCGTGGTGCCCGTCCGGGCCCCGCCTCCGTGCTCCGATGAGAAGAACCATATACCCCCCAGGGGTATTCCACCACCCCTGTCCGGATCTCCCCTTCCTCTCCGCACCACCCCGTGTTCGGATGGCGGCATGCCTCACACCGCGGACACCCCGGAACACCGCCCCGGCCACGACGGAACCGGCCCCGGGCCGATCACCCCGGACGGCTGCGCCGTCGAGATGTGGCAGCGCGTGCCCGTCGGCGAGGAGCCGGAGGTGATCGCCGGGGCCGTACCACCCGGCGCGAGCGTCCTCGAACTGGGCTGCGGCGTGGGTCGCATGACGCACCCGCTGCTGGCCCGCGGCTTCGCCGTGACGGCGGTGGACGAGTCCCCCGAGATGCTCGCGCGGGTGCGCGGCGCCCGTACCGTGCGCGGGACGATCGAGGAGCTGGAGCTCGGCGAGCGCTTCGACGTCGTCCTGCTGGCGTCCTTCCTGGTGCACGCCGGTGACCCGGCGGTCCGGCAGCGACTGCTGGAGACCTGCCGGCGGCACGTCCGGGACGAGGGCTGCGTCCTGGTGCAGCGTGAGGGCGAGGACTGGTACGACGACCTGCCCCGGGTGCGGCCGCTCGGCGCGGAGGGGCGGGTGCGCGTGGTGTCCGCGGAGCCGGTGGGGCCGGGGGTGCGATCGGTGCACGTCGAGTACGAGTTCCCGGACGCGCGCTGGACCCAGACCTTCCGGTCGCGGCCGCTCGACCGTCCCGCGTTCGAACACGCGCTCGCGTCGGCCGGGCTCGCGGTGGACGCGTACCTGACCGAGGACCGCACCTGGGTTCGGGCCCGGCCCGCGCGCTGACGCGAACCCGGCCACCGCACCCACCGCGCCGCCACCCCGGAACAACCCCGAACCGGTCACGAACCGGTCCCCGGGCAGCCCCGAGCCGGCCCCGAAAGCGGGCCCCGACACCCGGCCCGGCCCGGCCCCGGCGGACCGGGAACCGGGGGCGACGGGAGTCCCGTCACCTTCACCGCGTACCATCAGGCGCGCGCCGGAGCCCGCGCGCGTCACTCGTGCCGGACGGGACCGGTGGTTCGCATGCCGCTGTTCGCGCATGCCCCCGCACCGACGAACAAGGACCGCTGATGCGCATCGTCCGACGGATACCCCTGGCGGGTGTCCGGTGATCGACTGGTTCCACGCGACCGTCCTCGGCCTGATCCAGGGGCTGACCGAGTTCCTGCCGATCTCCTCCAGCGCCCACCTCCGGGTGTTCCCGGCGCTGCTGGGGTGGCAGGACCCGGGCGCCGCGTTCACCGCGGTGACGCAGCTCGGCACCGAGGCCGCGGTGCTGATCTACTTCCGCAAGGACATCGCGTCGATCATCAAGACCTGGACGCTCTCGCTGTTCCGCCCGGCGCTGCGCTCCGAGCAGGACGCCCGGATGGGCTGGTTCGTGATCCTCGGCACCCTGCCGATCGGCATCTTCGGCGTGCTGTTCCAGCACACCATCGAGAACACCCTGCGCGATCTGCGGGTGATCGGCACCACGCTGATCGTCTTCGGCCTGATCCTCGCGGTGGCGGACCGCACCCGCGCGGTGCGCAACGCCAAGCCGATCTCCGAGCTGACCCTGCCGCACGCGGTCGGGTACGGCCTCGCCCAGGCGCTGGCGCTGATCCCGGGCGTGTCCCGCTCCGGTGGCACGATCAGCGCGGGTCTGCTGATGGGCTACAGCCGCGAGGCGGCGGCCCGGTACTCGTTCCTGCTGGCGATCCCCGCGGTGCTGGCCTCGGGCCTGCTGGAGCTGACCAAGATCGGCGAAGGGCCTGCGCCCGCGTGGGGGCCGACCCTGCTGGCCACCGCGATCGCCTTCGTGGTCGGCTACGCGGCGGTCGCGTGGTTCCTCAAGTTCATCTCGAACAACAGCTTCATGCCGTTCGTGATCTACCGGGTGCTGCTCGGCATTGTGATCATCGCCCTGGTCACCATGGGCACCCTGGACCCGGACGCGGGCGTGGTGCCGGAGAAGTAGAACCGCGTTGCAGTGACGGGCGGCGAGCGGTGAGCTGCCCGGGACGGCCGGGAACGGCCGGGCGACACGGGAACAGCCGGGAAACGAAGGAACGAAGCACGGTGGCCGGGGACCCGATCGGGTCCCCGGCCCCCCGGCGTCGGTGCGTAGGG
>NZ_JBSGFD010000264.1:0-9582 GCF_053603215.1 Kitasatospora sp. NPDC004240
CTCCCCGGCCCGCTCGGCCAGTGCCTGCGGAGCACTCCCGCACGCCCACGCCACCTCCCGCACCGGCGCGGACAACACCGCCCGCTCCGCCTCCGGCAGGAACACCCCCCGCGCGTCACCCTCCGCGTCCGCGGCCATCGCCTCCAGCACCAGCCGGTACATCCCACCCAGCCGCTCCAGGCCGTCGGCACCGAAGGCCTCGGTCGCGCTACTGAGGTTGACGTGACCGTCGCGGGTGATGACGCTCAGTCCGAACTCGTTGGCGCTCTCGCGCAGTTCGGCGGCGGTGTCGACCGCATCGGCGTCCAGCTGGTGGAAGTCGTGGAAGTCGAACATGACGGTGAGCAGGTCGTCCGCGCTGTCGGCGGCCCGCTGGACGGCGGGCAGCGGGTAGCGGCGGTGCGACCAGATCGCGGTCTCCGTCGCATAGGTCCGCTCGACCAGCTCACGCCAGGTGCGCGCGCCCACGGTGACCGGGAAGGGCAGCGTGTTGAGGTGCATGCCGAGCACCCGCTCGGCGCCCGGCGCCTCCAGACGGCCGTGGTAGACCACGCCGGTGTGGAAGGCCTCGTCCACGGTGAGCGCGGACATCACCTTGAGGTGGGCGGCCAGCATGACGCTCTTGATCGAGGTCTTCGCTCGGGCGGCCAGCTCGCGCAGCCCGTCCTCCAGGTCCGCGAACGGCACCTGCAGGCCGGACCGACCTCCCGGTGCCCCGCCCCAGGTCGCCGGCAGGGCCAGCGGGCTGTGCGCGTCGACGACCTGCTGCCAGAACTCCTGGGTCGCCGGGTCGGTGAGGGCGGCCCGCTCGGCGGCGATGAAGTCGGCGTACCGCACCGGGACGGGGGCCTGGGCAGCGGGCTCGCGGCCGTCGCGCAGGGCCTGGTAGTCGCCCAGAAGCTCCATCAGCATCGAGTTGACGGACCAGCCGTCGGTGATGGCGTGCGGGTAGGTGAGGGTCAGGTACCAGGACTCGTCGGACTCCAGGTGCGCGGCGATCCGCATCAGCGGGGCTGCCGTGAGCTCGAACGCGGCGGCGTTCTCGGCGGCGGCGAAGGCACGGCCGTGCTCGGCGCGCTGCTCGGCGGTCGAGCCGCGCAGGTCGTGGACGGTGACCGGGATCTCGGCGGCGGCGTGCACCAGCTGGAGGGGCTGGCTGTAGCCGTCCAGGTGCATCGAGGTGCGGAGCGTCTCGTGGCGGGCGGTGATCAGCTCGACGGCACCGCGCAGGGCGTCCGGCGAGAACGCCTGGCGGTCCGGCAGGCGGAAGGAGCTGATGTTCTGGTAGACGTTCCGACCGTCGGTCGCCGCGAGCATCTCGATGAGCATGCCGGTCTGGATCTGCGACAGCGGGTAGGCGTCGACCACGTCGGCCGGCAGGGCGCTGCGGTCCTCCTCGCCGATCAGCTCGAACGGCCGGACGGCGGTGATCAGCGACTCGCCCGTGCCGACACCCGGGAGGGCGGCGGCCATGACGGCGATGGTGCGCTGCTCGAACACGTCGCGGACCGAGACGTCGTAGCCGGCGGCACGCATCGCTCCGACCAGGCGGACGGCCCGGATGGAGTCGCCGCCGAGGTCGAAGAAGCTGTCCTCCACGCCCACCTGGGTCAGGCCGAGGACCTCGGCCCAGATCGCGGCCAGGCGCTCCTCGATCGGGGTGCGCGGGGCGGTGTAGCGGGAGGCGGTGAAGGCGTCCAGGTCGGGGGCGGGCAGAGCACGCGTGTCGGCCTTGCCGTTGGTGGTCAGCGGGATGGCGTCCAGGGTGACGAACGCGGCCGGGACCATGTACTCCGGCAGGCCCTCCCCGAGCCGGGCGCGCAGGGCAGCGGTGTCGATCACGGCGTCAGCGGTGGGCACGACGTACGCGACCAGCATCTTCTCGCCGTTGTCGCCGTCGCGGACGATCACCACGCTCTGGCGGACCTCGGGCAGCTCGCCGAGCGCGGTCTCGATCTCACCGAGCTCGATCCGGTACCCACGGAGCTTGACCTGCTTGTCGATCCGGCCCAGCGACTCCAGCGTCCCGTCCGCCAGACGCAGCGCGAGGTCACCGGAACGGTAGAGCCGGGAGCCGGCCGGCCCGTACGGGTTGGGGACGAAACGCTCGGCGGTCAGTTCCGGGCGGTTGAGGTAGCCACGGGCCACCGCCGGGCCACCGACGTGGATCTCACCCGGCACCCCCACCGGAACGAGATGCCCACGCTCGTCGAGAACGTGGATGGCCGTGTCGTCCATCGGCGAGCCGACGGGGCTGTGCGCCGACCGCGCCACGTCCTGGTCGGTGATCCGGTGATACGTCGAGTGCACGGTCGTCTCGGTGATCCCGTACATGTTCACCAGAGCCGTGCCCTCGGTGCCCACCCGCTCGGCCCACGGGCGCAGCTCCGCCATCTCCAGGCGCTCGCCCGCGAAGACGATCGCGCGCAGGGCGAGCCCGTCGATGCGGGGGTCGCCGTCACCGGCGAGCTGGGTGAGGGTGCGGAACGCCGACGGCGTCTGGCACAGGATCGTGGCCCGCTCGGTGACCAGCAGGTCCAGCAGCTCGTGCGGGGAACGGCTGACCTGCCGCGGGACGACGACCAGACGGCCACCGTGCAGCAGCGCCCCCCACATCTCCCACACCGAGACGTCGAACGCGTAGGAGTGGAACAACGGCCACACATCCGCCGACCCGAAGTGGTAATCCTCCCGCGTCGCCGTGAACAGCCGCACCACATTGCCGTGGGTCAGGCTCACGCCCTTCGGCAGACCCGTCGAACCGGAGGTGTAGATGACGTAGACCAGGTTGTCCGGACGCACCCCGGTGACCGGAGCCGTCGCCGGACGGGCCGCGATCTCCTCCGCGTGGGCGTCGACGAGCACACGGGTGCCCGAGAACTCCAGCCCACCCAACGACGAATGCGTGACCAGCAGTTCGGCCTTCGCATCCGCCAGCATGTACGCCAGACGATCCGCCGGGTTCGCCGGATCCAGCGGCAGATACGCCGCACCCGACTTCAGAATGCCCAGCAGCGCCGGGATCAGATCCGGACCACGCTCCAGCGACAGACCCACGATCCGCTCCGGACCCGCACCCAACGCCACCAGATGCTGAGCGATCCGGTTCGCCCGCTCCTCCAGCTCCCCGTACGTCAGGCTCAGCCCGTCGCTGGTCAGGGCGACCGCGTCCGGCGTCCGCGCGGCCTGCGCCGCGAACAGCTCGTGAACACACTCCTCCACCGGCACCTCGACCGTGGCGTTCCACGCGTCGAGCAGCAGCCCCCGCTCCTCGGCGGACAGGAGGTCGATCTCGCCGAGCCGGGCGTCCGGCGTCGCGGTGAGGCCGGCCAGCAGGTTCAGGTAGTGCGTGGCCATCCGCTCGACCGTGCCGCGGTCGAAGAGGGCGGTGGCGAAGCAGAGGCGGGCCTCCAGCGGCCCGTTCGCGGCGTCGGTGATGTCCAGCGTGAGGTCGACCTTGGCGACCCGGGAGGCGGACTCGGGGCGCACGGTCAGGCCGGGCAGCTCGAAGGCCGGCGCCTGGTTCTCGCGCAGGATGAAGTCGACCTGGTACAGCGGCGTGCGCGAGAGGTCGCGCTCCGGCTGCAGCTCGTCGACGAGGCGGGCGAACGGCACGGACTGGTGCTCGTAGGCCTCCAGGACGGTGCGGCGGCCGGTCGCGAGCAGCTCCCGGAAGGTCGGGTCGCCCTGCCAGCCCAGGCGGTTGACCACGACGTTGATGCCGTAGCCGATCAGCCGCTGGAGCTCGGGGCGGGCGCGGCCGGAGACGGTGACGCCGACGGGGATGTCGGTGGTGCGGGTGTAGCGGGAGATCAGCGTCTGGAAGGCGGTGAGCAGGACGACGAACCGGGTGACCTCGTTGTCGGCGGCCACCTGCTGGGCCCGCTCGGCGAGTCCGGCCGGGATGGTGAAGGTGACGGCGTCGCCGGCGGAGTCGCGGCGGGCGGGGCGCGGGCGGTCGGTGGGCAGGTCGATGACGGGGACGCCGGACAGCCGCTCGCGCCAGTAGTCGAGCTGGCGGTCGAGCGCGGCGCCGCTCAGCTCCTTGCGCTGCCAGGCGGCGAAGTCGGCGAACTGGACCGGCAGCGGGGCGAGCGGGGAGGGCGCGCCGGTGGTGAACGCGGTGTACAGGGCGCCGAGTTCCTCGGCGAAGACGCCCATCGACCAGGCGTCGCAGGCGATGTGGTGGAAGGTGACGACCAGGATGTGCCGGTCCTCGGCGAGGGCGATCAGCCGGGCTCGCACCGGCCGGTCCCGCTCCAGGTCGAACGGGACGACGATCTCCTGCTCGGCGAGCTCCCGGGCCCGCGCCTCGCGGTCCTGGGCGGGGACGTCCGCCAGGTCCACGACGGGGAACGGCGGGGCCTCGGGAGCGTCGACGACCTGGACCGGCTCCTCGCCGGCCAGGACGTAGCGGGTCCGCAGGATCTCGTGACGTGCGACGATCTCCGTCCACGCCGCGCGCAGGGCCGCGCGATCCAGCGTCCCGTCGAGCCGCAGCGCCAGCGGTACGAGGTACTCGGCGCTGTCGGGCTCCAGGCGGTTGAGGAACCACATCTGCTGCTGGCCGAAGGTCACGGGCAGCGGCTGGTCCCGATCAACCGTGGTGATCAGGGACCGGCGACCGCCCCGCTTGCCGG
Organism: Kitasatospora sp. NPDC004240; assembly: GCF_053603215.1. Taxonomy (NCBI): domain Bacteria; kingdom Bacillati; phylum Actinomycetota; class Actinomycetes; order Kitasatosporales; family Streptomycetaceae; genus Kitasatospora; species Kitasatospora sp. NPDC004240. The sequence goes on from NZ_JBSGFD010000264.1 coordinate 4,641, forward strand.
CCAGCCGGCGCCGCAGCAGTTCCTCGCGCTGCGCTGCCACGTCCTGCTGGGTCGACTTCATGTCGCCGGTGTTCATTCCTAGTTCTCCTTGGAGTGCGTGGCGGCCGCGCCGGCCGTAACGGTGCCGGGGGCGAAGAGGTCCGACTCCGCGATCTCGGAGTCGCTCAGCTGTTCGATCTCGGCCCTGATCCGGTCCTCGATCGCCGCGGCCAGTCGGCCGACGGTGGGCTGGGCGAAGACAGTGCCGATGGAGAGGTCGATGTCGAACTCGTCCTGGAGCTGGGAGGTCATGCGGATGGCCAGGATGGAGTGGCCACCGAGTGCGAAGAAGCTGTCCTGCACGCCGACCCGGGGCAGTCCGAGCAGCTCGGCCCAGATCTGGGCGATCCGCTCCTCGGTGGGGGTGGTGGGCGGCTGGTGGTCGTCGGCCCCGGCGTCGATGTCGGGCAGGGCCCGGCGGTCGACCTTGCCGTTGGCGGTGAGCGGGATCCGGTCGATCACCGCGAAGGCCGACGGGACCATGTAGTCGGGGAGCCGCTCGGCGAGCCCGGCCCTGACCGCGTCCAGGTCGAGGGGCCCGTCGCCGTCCGCGACCAGGTAGCCGGCCAGCGACTTCTCACCGGTGGCGCCCTCGCGGACGACCACCACGGCGTCGCGGACCGGTCCCATTTCCGACAGTACGGCCTCGATCTCTCCAAGTTCTATGCGGTATCCGCGCAGCTTGACCTGGGTGTCGATGCGGCCGAGGAAGGAGATGGCGCCGTCGGGCAGCAGCCGGGTCAGGTCGCCGGTGCGGTAGAGCCGGGAGCCGGGCGGGCCGTACGGGTTCGGGACGAACTTCTCGGCGGTCAGCTCGGGGCGGCCGTGGTAGCCGCGGGCCAGGCCCTCGCCGCCGACGTGGAGTTCGCCGGGGACGCCGACCGGGACGGGCCGCCCGGACCCGTCCAGCACCACGGTGGTGGTGTTGGGCAGCGGGCCGCCCAGCGGTACGGCGGCGGCCTGCGGCCGGTCGACGGGGTGCGCGGTGGAGCCGATCGAGGCCTCGGTCGGCCCGTACTCGTTGATCAGCCGGCCGGTGCCGAGGGCGGTGAGCCAGCGGTTGGCGAGGCGGGCGGGCAGTTCCTCGCCGGCCACCAGGACCAGCCCGGCCAGCGCGGACATCTGCTCGTCCGTCAGCTGGTCGGTGAGCAGTTCGAGGTGCCCGGGGGTGAGCTTGACGAAGGCGTACGGCGCGTCGGCCAGCAGCGTCGCGCCGAGGGCGGCGAGGTCGAGGTCGGCGGGCAGGACGTGCACCGCGCGGCCGGTGATCAGCGGCACGTACAGGTTGGTGGCCGGCAGGTCGAAGGCGATGGAGGAGAACAGCGGGGCGCCGCCCTCGGTGCCGGTCAGGTCGCGGGCCGCCCAGCGCAGGTGGTTGGCCAGGCCGCGGTGGTGCACCATGACGCCCTTGGGGCGGCCGGTGGAGCCGGAGGTGTAGATCGCGTAGGCGAGCAGCTCCGGGTCGCCGGTGCGGGCGGGCCGCCAGGCCGGGCGGGCCTCGACGGCGGCGCGGTCGGTGTCCAGCAGGACCCGGGTGCCCTGGAAGCCCTCCGCGGCGGACGCCAGGTCGGAGGCGGTGACGAGCAGCGGCGAGCGGCAGTCGGAGAGGACGTGGCGCAGCCGCTCGGCGGGCAGCGCCGGGTCCAGCGGCAGGTAGGCGGCGTCGGCCTTCCAGATGCCCAGCAGGGCGGGGACCAGTTCCGGCCCGCGGGCCAGGCAGAGGCCGACGACGGTGTCGGGGCCGGCGCCCAGGGCGATCAGGTGGTGGGCGATGCGGTTGGCCCGCTCGTCCACCTCGGCGTAGGTCAGGCGGGTCCCGCCGGCAATCACGGCGACGGCGTCGGGGGTGGCCCGGGCCTGCTCCTCGAACAGGTCGAGGGTGGTGCCGGCCGGCCAGTCGGCGCGCTCGCCGGTGCCCCAGCCGGCGAGCCGTTCGCGGTCCTCCTCGGCCATGATCTCGGCGGCCGCGAGGGTGACGGTGGGCTCGGTGGTGACGGACTCCAGCAGGCGCAGGAAGTGGTCGGCCAGGCGCTCGACGGTGGCCCGCTCGAACAGCGCGTCGCTGTACTCGAAGGCGCCGCTCCAGGTGCCGTCGGCCTCGCTGCGGACGTACAGGGTGAGGTCGGTCTTGGCGACCCGGCGGGCCGGGTGGAGGTAGTCGATGTCGGCGCGGTCCGGCATGCCGCCGATCAGCTGGCCGTCGTGCAGGTTGAAGGCGACCTGGTAGAGCGGGGTGCGGGACTGGTCGCGCTCGGGGCGCAGCTCGTCCACGATGTGCTCGAACGAGAGGTTCTGGTGGGCGAAGGCCTCGCGGCAGACGACCCGGACCCGCTCCAGGGCCTCGGTGAAGGTCAGGTCCTCCTCCAGCTGGTAGCGCAGCACCAGCGAGTTGAGGAAGAAGCCGACGGTGCGGTCGACCTCGGGCCGGGTGCGGCCGGCGACCGGGGTGCCGACGACCACGTCCCACTGGCCGCTGAGCCGGGCGAGCACGGTGCCGAAGGCGGTCAGCAGGGTCATGAACGGCGTGGCCTCGCGGCTCTGGCCGAGGTCGGTGACCGCGGCCATCAGGCGCCGCGGGATGTCGAAGGTGACGACGTCGCCGCGCGGGTCGCGCTTGGCCGGGCGCGGGTGGTCGGCGGGCAGCTCCAGCGGGACGAGCCCGTCGAGCGCGGTGCGCCAGTGGTCGAGTTCGTCGGCCAGCCGCTCCTTGGAGTGCCACTCCTGCTGCCAGTCGGCGTAGTCGGCGTACTGCACCGGGACGGCGGGCAGCCGCGGCTCGACGCCGGCCCGCAGGGCGGCGCTGAGCAGGTGGAACTCCTCCTCCAGGATCGCGGCCGACCAGCCGTCGCAGGCGATGTGGTGGATGGTGACGAGCAGCAGCTGCCCGTCGCCGTCGGCGGGGATCCGGGCCAGCGTGGCGCGCCAGAGGCGGCCGGAGGTGAGGTCGAAGCCGGTCTCGAACTGCTCGCGGAAGAGCTCGACGATCTCCTCGCGGCCGCCCTCGGCGTACCGCAGCTCGATCGGCAGGGTCTCGCCGATCTCCTGCCGCGGTTCGCCGTCGACGACGGTGTAGCGGGTGCGCAGCGCCTCGTGGCGGTCGGCGAGGGTGTCGAGCACCAGGCGGACGGTGTCGGCGTCGACGTCGCCGGGCAGCCGCAGGAACAGCGGGGCGGTCCACTCCGGGCTGGGCTCCATGGTGTCCAGGAGCCAGATCCGGCGCTGGCCGTACGAGAGCGGCAGCGGCCGGTCGCGCGGCACCGGGGTGATGCCGGCGGTCTCCGGCTCGGCGGCCGTCAGCAGGGCGGCCTGCTCGCGGACGGTGACCGCGCCGAACAGGTCGGCGAGCACGACGGGGGTGCCGGTGGCCTCGTGGAGGCGCTTGGCCAGCTCGGTCATGAGCAGCGAGTAGCCGCCGAGCTGGAAGAAGTTGTCCTCCAGGCCGACCTGCGGCACCTCCAGCAGCTCGGACCAGATCCGGGCCACGGTCCGCTCGGCGGGCGTCCCGGGGGCGACGTGGGCGGGGCGGCCGGGCGCGGCGGCGGGCGCGGCCTGCGGGCGGTCGGCCTCGCCGAGCAGCTCCAGGACGCCGTCGTTGCGCCAGCGCACCAGGTCGCCGGTGGCGTGCATGCGGCTGCCGGCGGCGCCGTACACGGCGGGGCGCAGCCGCTCGGCGGTGGTGTGCGGGTCGTCGAGGTAGTGGGAGCCGGCGCCGAGGCCGGCCGCGTGCAGCCGGCCGGGAACGCCCGGCGGGACGAGGTCGCCGTACTCGTCCAGGACGAGCAGCGGGATCCTGTCGATCGGGCGGCCGAGCAGGGTGTTCGGGCCGCTGCGGTCCGGGTCGCCGCGGTCCGGGTCGACGGTGTGGGCGGTGACCGCGAGGGCGCCGTCGAGCAGGTGGACGGCGCACAGTTCGCCGGCGCCGGCGGCGGTCAGGGCGCGGGCGGCGTCGGCGGGCAGCTCCGCGCCGGCGGCGAGGACCAGGCGCGGGGCGCTGCCGGGCCGCAGGTCGGCGGCGGCGAGCAGCGCGGGCGCGCCGGCCAGCACGGTGGCCCGCTGTTCGGCGGCGACGGTGGCGACGGCGGCGGGGTCGGTCACCGGCAGGGCGGTGGCTCCGGCGGCGAGGGCGGCGAACAGCGGGACGAACCAGGCGTCGGTGTCGCCCGCGCAGAGCACCCGGTCGCCGGGCTCCAGGCCGAACTCCTCGATCAGCCAGTCGATCTGGTGCAGCACGGTGGCCTGGTCGAGGACCAGGGTGCGGCCGGTGGCGGGGTCGTGGCGCAGCCAGGCGGCGTCGGTCGGCCCGGCGGGGCGGCCGGGGTGGTCGGCGGGCCGGTCGGCGAGGTCCTGCGCCAGCGCGGCCAGGTCGACGACCCGGGCGGCGCCGGGCCGCTCGGGGGCGTGCCCGTCCAGGGTGAGGACGAGCTCCACGCGGGCGGGGAGTTCACCGAGCGGGTGGTCGGCGGGCAGCGGCAGGACGGCCGCGCCGGCGCGCCAGACGCCGGCGACGGTGCGCGCGAACGCCGCCCCGGGGGCGAGGCGCACGCCGACGACGGCGCCGGGCGCGATGCCCGCCTCTGCGAGGTGGTGCGCCAGCCGGCCGGCGTGCTCGTCGAGCCGGCGGTGGTCGATGGTGTCCTGGTGGTCGGACACGGCGATGGCGTCGGGAGCCCGGCGGGCCGAGCTCGCGAACAGGTCGTGCAGGGAAGGCCGCGGGGTCACGAGAGCTCCTCGCTCGGTGTCACGGTGGGGTTGGCGGAACGACGCGCGCTCTCCCGCGGTGGCGGTGAGGGGCCGCCGCGGGAGAGCGGGGTGGTTCAGTTGGCGGCGGCGGCCATGCGGGTGCGCAGGCTCAGCGGGCGCATGTCGGTCCACACCTCGCCGATCCGGGTGAGGCACTCCTGCT
>NZ_JBSGFD010000265.1:0-9500 GCF_053603215.1 Kitasatospora sp. NPDC004240
GGCGAGGCGGCGGCTCTGGCGGCACGCATCCGTGGCCGGTCCCCGGACCTCGCGAGCTGGACGCCCTGAGCCGCCACCCCGGGGACCCCGGCCGCGACCGGATCGGCTGCCCCGACGGGCACGCCCACCACGCCGACGCCCAGCGCGAGCTGAGCCGCGCGCGCCCCTGGGCGATCTGTCCGCGTGAGCCGTCCGCGTGTCCCGTCCACATGACCCGTCCGCGTTGCTTGTCCCCGTGACCCGTCCGAGGGCGGACCGGCCCGCCCTGCCCCGGCGGGCCGGTCGGGCGTGGCGCGAGACAATGGCGGGGTGACCAGTAGCCCCGTTCTTGACCCGACCCGCCTCGCCAAGCTGCGCGAGGCGCTGCTCGCCGCCTCGTACACCGCCGACGGGTGCCTCGACCTGCTCGGGCCCACCGGCTACGCGGCGCTGGCCCGTAGCGAGGCGGTGCCGGCCCTGCGGGCGACCCGCGGGGGAAGCCCGCTGGAGACGCTGGTGCGGCTGTTCCTGCTGCAGCAGCCCGTGCCGTACCGGGCGGCCGCCGCCGCGCTGCCGGTCGAGGACTGCCTGGCCGATGGCTGGCTGCGCCCGGACGGCGACCTGGTACGGGCCACCGTGGACGTCCGCCCGTACGCCAACGAGGTGGCGGGGCTGCCGAGTTCGGACGCCTGGGTGGTGTCGGACCTGGGCTGCGCGGTCGGCGGTGCGGGCGGGATCGGTTCGGGTGAGACGGCGCACGGCATCGCCCGCAAGGAGCTGGTGCTCGGCGTGGGCGGCGCGTCCACCACGCTGGCCAACATCACCGTGCGCAGGCCGGTCCGGACGGCGCTCGACCTCGGTTCGGGCTCCGGCGTGCAGGCCCTGCACGCCGCGCGCCACGCGCAGCGGGTCACCGCGACGGACCTCAACCCGCGGGCGCTGCGGTTCACCGAGCTGACCCTGGCGCTGTCCGGCTTCGAGAACACCGAGGTCGCCACCGGCAGCCTCTTCGAGCCGGTGGGGGAGCGGAAGTTCGACCTGATCGTCTCCAACCCGCCGTTCGTGATCTCGCCGGCCGGCCGGTTCACCTACCGCGACGGCGGCATGGCCGGCGACGACCTGTGCCGCAGCCTGGTCCGCGGCGCCGCCGCCCACCTGGAGCCCGGCGGCTACTGCCAGCTCCTCGCCAACTGGCAGCACGTCAAGGGCGAGGACTGGCACGACCGGCTGGCCGGCTGGGTCGCCGGCACGGGGTTGGACGCGTGGGTCGTCCAGCGGGAGGTCCAGGACGCCGCCCAGTACGCGGAGCTGTGGCTGCGCGACGGCGGGGACCACCGGGGGCCGGGCGGCGACTACCAGGCGCGCTACGGCGAGTGGCTGGACGTCTTCGAGGCGAACCGGGTGGAGGGCATCGGCTTCGGCTGGATCACCCTGCGGGCCGGCGGCGCCGAGCAGCCGACCGTCCGGGTGGAGGAGTGGCCGCACCCGGTCGAGCAGCCGCTCGGCCCGCACATCGAGGAGTGGTTCGGCCGGCAGGACTTCCTGCGCACCCACGACGACGCGGCGCTGCTCGCCGCCCGGTACGTGCTCGCCGACGAGGTCGTCCAGGAACAGGTCGGCGCGCCCGGGGCGGAGGATCCGGAGCACGTGATCCTGCGTCACAACCGCGGGATGCGCCGGGCCACCAAGGTGGACACGGTGGGCGCCGGGTTCGTCGGGGTCTGCGACGGGACGCTCTCGGCCGGCGAGATCGTCGACGCCATCGCGCACCTGCTCGGCGAGGACCGGGTGGTGCTGCGCGACCGGGTGCCGGAGTCGTTGCGGCTGCTCACCGAGCAGGGGTTCATCCAGCCGGTGGGCTGAGTGCTCCGCGGGTGGGTCGAACGTCCTGCCTGCCCGCCCACCCGCCCACCTGACCCGCCTACCTGACCCGACCGCCCATGCACCCGCCCGCCCACTCACCCGTCCGTTCCCGCCCACGTTCCCCGGGGCCGCCGGCGTCCATCCGGCTTGTCCATCGGCCGTCCGTGGGCCCGCCCGGGCCGGTCGGTTCGTCGGCCCGCGCCGCCTCGGCGCGTGGGTCGGTGCGCGGGTCGGTGCGCAGGTCGGCGGTTCACCTTCCGGTAGCCCCTGGTTCCTCCTTCCTTCGCCGGACATCCGTCCGGCGTTGGCCTCGGGCTGTGAGGCTCTGTCCACAAGCTGTGGACAGAGCTGGGGGTCGAGGGGTGGAGTCGACGACGGCCATGGTGGGTGGGAGCGTGCTCGTCCTCTTCGGAGGCGCCCTGTTGCTCTGGTGCGCCGCCGAAGTGCGCCTTCGCCACCTCGTACGCCGCCGGGGCGTGCCCGCGGTCGCCCAGGTGGTCGCCGAGAGGGACGCGCACGGGGAACTCGACAGCGCGCCGCTGCTCTCCTTCTCCGCGCTGGCGACGGTCGGCGGACCCGGGGCGGGCCGGAGCGAGGCGGTGCTCGCCCGTCCACGCGGGCACACTCCGCTGCGCCGTCCGGTCCGCTTCGCGCCGGGCGCCACCGTCCGGGTCTCGTACGATCCGAACCGCCCGAGCCGGGTGGTGCTGGCGGTGGAGGAGACCGGGCGGACGGTGGTCGCGGACCTCCTGTGGACGACCCTCGCCCTGGGGTGCCTGGCGGGGGGCCTGTGCCTGCTCGCCGTCGCGCTCTGAGGCCTTTCGGATGACGCCCGGGTGCGTCCGCCGGTCGCCGACGGCTGACGGGCGACCCCGACGACGGCCGACTGACGGGTGACGGGTGACGGCCGAACGGTGGCAGCCGGCCGGGGGCAGCCGCCCGATGGCGGGTGACCGAGGACAGCTGGCGACGGACCGACGGCGTACGCCGGCCGACGGTGGTCGGACGTCGGCTGTCAGCTGTCGGACGCCAGCTGTCGGCCGTCAGGGATCAGCCGGCAGCGGTCGGTCGATGGCTGACATTCGACCATCAACAGCCGCCGGATGACCATCAACAGCCGTCCGATGACCGACGACAGCTGGCAGATGACCGAAAACAGACAGCAGCTAACCGCTGACAGACAGCAATACTCGGTTGACAGATTTTGAAATCCGTCATTCCATCCCCCCAAACCCGCCGAAGCCCCCCTCCACGCGGCACGATCCTCCATCATCGGGTTACCGTTCGAGTGGCGTCGGTCGGCCTTGCCGGTGAAAAAGAGGGATCCGTCCGTTTGACAAGGGTGGCCGGGGTACGGTCACACTCCGCTGGTGGGGTCGTCGTGCAGCGGCAGCCCCCGGACGGTGGAGGGGTCGGGCGGAGAGCGCAGCCCGTGCTGCCCGCGCCGGCCAGCTCACGTTAACGACCGGGAGAGAAGAGCGAAGGTGTCCCCGAGCAGCGAGACCGCGCACGGACAGCGACTCGTCATTGTCGAGTCGCCGGCCAAGGCGAAGACGATCAAGGGCTACCTGGGCCCCGGCTACATCGTCGAGGCGAGCGTCGGGCACATCCGGGACCTGCCCAGCACGGCCGCCGAGGTCCCGGACAAGTACACCGGCGAGGTGCGCCGCCTCGGCGTCGACGTCGACCACGACTTCGCCCCCATCTACGTGGTGAACGCGGACAAGAAGTCCCAGGTCAGCAAGTTGAAGTCGCTGCTCGCGGAGTCCGACGAGCTCTTCCTCGCCACCGATGAGGACCGCGAGGGCGAGGCCATCGCCTGGCACCTGCAGCAGGTGCTGAAGCCCAAGGTCCCGGTGCACCGCATGGTGTTCCACGAGATCACCAAGACGGCGATCCAGGAGGCGGTGGCCAACCCCCGCGAGCTGAACCAGCGTCTGGTCGACGCCCAGGAGACCCGCCGCATCCTCGACCGCCTCTACGGCTTCGAGGTTTCGCCGGTGCTGTGGAAGAAGGTCATGCCGAAGCTGTCGGCGGGCCGCGTCCAGTCCGTCGCCACCCGTCTGGTGGTCGAGCGCGAGCGCGAGCGGATGGCCTTCCGCACCGCCTCGTACTGGGACCTGACCGGCACCTTCTCCACCGGCCGCACCCCCGCCGACGCCGCCAACCCGGAGACCTTCGGCGCCCGGCTGGCCTCGGTCGACGGCCGCCGGATCGCCTCCGGCCGTGACTTCGGCTCCGACGGGCGGCTGAAGAGCCCGAACACCCTGCACCTGGACGAGCAGGCCGCCCGCGCGCTGGCCGCCGCCCTGGAGCGGACCGCGTTCAGCGTGCGCAGCGTCGAGTCCAAGCCGTACCGCCGCTCGCCGTACGCGCCGTTCCGCACCACCACGCTCCAGCAGGAGGCCAGCCGCAAGCTGGGCTTCGGCGCCAAGCGGACCATGCAGGTGGCCCAGAAGCTGTACGAGAACGGCTTCATCACCTATATGCGCACCGACTCCACCACCCTGTCGGACACCGCGATCGCGGCCGCCCGCGCGCAGGTGACGCAGCTGTACGGCGCCGACTACCTGCCGGACGCCCCGCGCACCTACGCCAGCAAGGTCAAGAACGCCCAGGAGGCGCACGAGGCGGTCCGCCCGTCCGGTGACCGCTTCCGCACCCCCGCCGAGACCGGCCTGAGCGGCGACGACTTCCGCCTCTACGAGCTGATCTGGATGCGGACCGTCGCCTCCCAGATGAAGGACGCGGTCGGGCAGTCCGTGACCGTCAAGGTGGGCGGCGCGTCGGGGGACGGCCGGGACGTCGAGTTCTCCGCCTCCGGCAAGATCATCACCTTCCACGGCTTCCTCAAGGCCTACGTCGAGGGCGCCGACGACCCCAACGCCGAGCTGGACGACCGCGAGCGCCGTCTGCCGCAGGTCACCGAGGGCGACCCGCTGGCCGCCGAGCAGCTCACCCCCGAGGGCCACTCCACCAAGCCGCCGGCCCGCTACACCGAGGCCTCGCTGGTCAAGGAGCTGGAGGACCGCGAGATCGGCCGTCCCTCCACCTACGCCTCGATCATCGACACCATCATCGGCCGCAAGTACGTCTTCAAGAAGGGGACGGCGCTCGTCCCGTCCTTCCTCTCCTTCGCCGTGGTGAACCTGCTGGAGAAGCACTTCGGCCGGCTCGTCGACTACGACTTCACCGCGAAGATGGAGGACGACCTCGACCGGATCGCCGCCGGTGAGGCGCAGTCCGTGCCGTGGCTCAAGCGCTTCTACTTCGGCGAGGGCGAGGGCCACGCGTCCGGTGGCGCCGCCGAGGCCGGCAACGGCGACGGCGACCACCTGGGCGGCCTGAAGGAACTGGTCACCGACCTCGGCGCGATCGACGCCCGGGAGATCAGCTCGTTCCGGGTCAGCGAGGACATCACCCTGCGCGTCGGCCGCTACGGCCCGTACGTGGAGCGGGCCGGCAAGGAGGGCGAGGAGCCCGGCCAGCGCGCCGACATCCCGGACGACCTGCCGCCGGACGAGCTGACCGTCGAGCTGGCCGAGGAACTGCTGGCCAAGCCCAGCGGCGACTTCGAGCTCGGCGCCGACCCGGTCTCCGGCAACATGCTGGTGGCCAAGGACGGCCGCTACGGCCCGTACGTCACCGAGATCCTGCCCGAGGGCACGCCCAAGACCGGCAAGAACGCGGTCAAGCCGCGCACCGCCTCCCTCCTCAAGACGATGTCGCTGGACACCGTCACCCTGGAGGACGCGCTCAAGCTGCTCTCGCTGCCGCGCGTGGTCGGCGTCGACCCCGAGGGCGTGGAGATCACCGCGCAGAACGGCCGCTACGGCCCGTACCTCAAGCGCGGCACCGACTCCCGCTCGCTCACCAGCGAGGAGCAGATGTTCACGGTCACCCTGGAGGAGGCCCTGGCCATCTACGCGCAGCCCAAGCAGCGCGGCCGGGCCGCCGCCGCGCCGCCGCTGCGCGAGCTGGGCACCGACCCGGTCAGCGAGCGCCCGGTGGTGGTCAAGGACGGCCGCTTCGGCCCGTACGTCACGGACGGCGAGACCAACGCGACGCTGCGCAAGGACGACGACGTCGCCTCCATCACCCCGGAGCGCGGCTACGAGCTGCTCGCCGAGAAGCGGGCCCGCGGTCCGGTGAAGAAGGCGGCGAAGAAGGCCCCGGCCAAGAAGGCGGCCGCCAAGAAGACGGCGACGAAGACCGCCGCCGCCAAGAAGACGGCCACCGCCAAGACGGCCGCGAAGAAGACCACGACGGCCAAGACCGCCGCCAAGAAGACGGCGGCCAAGAAGACCGCCGTGAGCAAGAGCGCGACCACCGACGAGGGCTGATCGTCCGTCGGCGGTGCCGGGCCCGTCCTCCTTCCCGGAGGGCGGGCCCGCCGCCGTCCGGGGTCCGGGCCCGGTGCCGACCGGAGTCCGGGGTTCCGCGCGTCACAACCCTGCAATGACCGCCTCCGAGAGGCCCGCTCGCCGTTTCGCGGCAACCGCCGACCGCTACGCTGACGGTATGACGAGCGAGGAGCAGCCCACCCCCAGCGCCGCCCCGGCCGGCAGAGCCGGCACGCCCGACCTCCCCGAGGTCGCGCCCGCCGGAACCCCCGGTGAACGGGCCCGCGCGCTGCTGCGGCTGCGCCCCTACCGGCGGTTGTGGACCACCCAGCTGATCGGCGGCACCGCCGACCGGCTCGCCCTGCTGGTGCTGCTCGCGCTGACCGTGGTCGCGGGCGTGCTCGGCGGGCAGTTCGGCGACCTGCCGCGGTCCTTCGCCTTCGCGATCGCCACCGTGTTCGCCACCCGGCTCGCCGCCACCGTGCTGTTCGGCGCGGCGCTGCTCGGCCCGGTGCACCAGGCCCTGGCCAAGCTGCCGGACCGCCGCTGGGCGCTGCTCGGCGCGGACGCCCTGCGCGCCGTGCTGGTCGGCATCGCCCCCTGGTGGATCGTCTGGCTCTCCGACGGCCTCCGGCCCTCCGCCGCGGCCACGTACGCGCTGCTCGCCACCGTCTTCGTGACCGGCGCCGCCGAGCGGGTCTGGGCGACCGCCAAGGCCGCCACCGTCCCCGGCCTGCTGCCGCCCGCCAACCCGTACGCCCCGCCCGCCGAGCAGCGCCCGGCCGCCGCCCAGCTGGACGCCGTACGGGCCCTGGACAACCGCACCGGCTGGGCCACCGTGCCGCTGGCCGCCGCCGCGCTGGTCGGGCTGACCCTGCTCAACAACCTCTTCGCGGCGGCCGGCTCGGACTGGCTGCGCGCCCACCAGACCACCTGCGCCGCCCTCGGCGCGGCCGTGCTGTTCGCCGTCGCGGCCGGCCGGGCGTACCTGCAGCCGCTGTCCGGCGGCCCGGTGGCGATCGCCCCGCGCTCCCCGCTCCAGGGCCTGCGCGCGCCCACCGACTCCACGCCGGGTCCGGCGCTGCGCAAGGGCCGCACCGGCTCGGCCCCGTACTTCACCTTCTCGGTCGCCGCCGGGTACGCCTCGATGGCGGGCGTCGCCGCGCTGGCACTGCTGACCGCCGCCGAGCACCGGGCCGGCCCGATCGGCTACGGCCTGGTGGTGCTCGCCGCCGCCGGCGCGCCCGCGCTGGGCGTACGGATGACCCGGGCCACCCTGCCCGCGCTCTCCCGCCGCCGGCTGCTCGCCCTCGCCCTGCTGACCGAGGGCGTGGCGCTGATCCTCGCCGGGCTGGTGCTGGACTTCGTGCTGGTCCTGCTGCTGACCGTGCTGGCCGGCCTCGCCGCCGGGATCGTCATCTCGACCGGGCGCACCCTGCTCGCCCAGGAGGTCGAGGAGGCCCGGCTGCCCAAGGTCACCGAGCACCTGTACGCGGTGCTGCGGGCCGTGGTGGGCGCCGCGCTGGTCGTCGTCCCGCTGATCGCCGCCGCGTACGGCGAGGCCGACTACGGCCGGATCGAGCCCGGCTCCTTCACCTTCATCCACGGCGGCGCGGCCCTCGCGACCGGCACCGCCGGACTGCTCACCCTCGTCCTGGCCGCCGTGGTGCTGCTGCGGACCGACGACCGGCGTGGCACCGCCCCCTTCGGCCGGGACCTGCTGGACGCCGTGCGCGGCGGCACCGCGCCGGCCCCGCACCGCACCGCCGGGGCCGGCTTCTTCATCGCCCTGGAGGGCGGCGACGGCGCCGGCAAGTCCACCCAGGCACAGGCGCTCGCCGAGTGGATCCGCGGCAAGGGCCACGAGGTCGTGCTCACCCGCGAGCCGGGCGGCAGCCCGGTCGGCCAGCGGCTGCGCGGCCTGGTCCTGGACGTCGGCAACACCGGACTGTCCCACCGCGCCGAGGCGCTGATCTACGCCGCCGACCGCGCCGAGCACGTCGAGAACGTCATCCGGCCCGCGCTGGCCCGGGGCGCCGTGGTGATCACCGACCGCTACATGGACTCCTCCATCGCCTACCAGGGCGCCGGCCGCGACCTGGCCGCCACCGAGGTGGCCCGGATCTCGCGCTGGGCGACCGGCGGGCTGGTGCCCGACCTGACCGTGGTGCTGGACGTCGACCCGACCAAGGCGCGCGAGCGGTTCACCGAGGCGCTGGACCGGCTGGAGTCCGAGCCCACCGAGTTCCACCAGCGGGTGCGCTCCGGCTTCCTCGCCCTCGCCGCCGCCGATCCCGCCCGCTACCTGGTCGTCGACGGCAGCCAGGCGCCCGGCTCCGTCACCACCGCGATCCGGCACCGGCTCGACCGCGAGCTGCCGCTCTCCGCTCAGGAGCGGGCCGCCCGCGTCGAGCAGGAGCGGCTGGCCCGCGAGGAGGCCGAGCGCCGCGCCGCCGAGGAGGCCCGCAAGAAGGCCGAGGCGGAGGCCGCCGAGCGCAAGCGCCTGGAACTGCTGGAACAGCTGCGCGCCGAGCAGGCCGAGAAGGAACGCCTGGCCAAGGAGGAGGCCGAGCGGGTCGCCGAGGAGGCCCGGCGCAAGGCCGCCGAGGAGGCGAAGCGCCGCGCTGAGGAGGACGCCCGCCGACGCGCCGAGGAGGAGGCCAAGCTGCGCGCGGCCGAGGAGGCCCGGCTCGCCGCCGAGGCCGCCGAGCGCAAGCGGCTCGCCGAGGAGGCGGCCGCCCAGGCCGAGCTCCAGCGGCAGCGGGAGATCCAGCGCGAGGAGCAGCGGCGCCGCGCCGAGGAGGCGCTCCAGCGGGCCGAGGAGGCCCGGCTGGCGGAGGCCGCCGCGCTGGCCGAGGCCGCCGCGGCCGCGGAGTCGGCGGCGGAACGGGCGGCCGCGGCGGGTGCCGCGGGTGCGACGGCTGCCGCGGGCACCGCGGGTGCGTCGGAGGCCCCGAGCAACGAGGTGACCACCGAGCTGCGGATGGTCAAGGGCCCGGACGAGCCCACCGAGGAGATCTCCGAGCGGGACCGTCGGGCCGCCGTCCGCGCGGCCGAGGCGGCCGGGGCGCGGTCCGCGTCCGAGCCGGACCCGCGGGCCGTCCCCCCGGCGGACGAGGCGGTCACCCGGCCGCTGGCCAAGGTCACCGAGGTGGACGAGACGGCCGTGCTGCCGCGGGTCCCCTCGACGGACGCTGGCCGGGGCGCCGAGGACCCGGACCGCACCACCCTGCTGCCCCGGGTCGAGCCCGGCGCCCGGCCGTCCGCCGCGCAGCCGTCCGCCGCGCGCCCTGCCGCCGACCGGCGGCAGCCGGT
>NZ_JBSGFD010000266.1:0-9489 GCF_053603215.1 Kitasatospora sp. NPDC004240
CAGCGGCGGGGGAGAGGTCGACGAGTCCTACGCGGCGCCCGACCTGGACGCGGTGGACGCCCTGCTGGCCAAGGCGGGTGGACGCGCCCGGCCAGGCGGACGCGCTGCGCGAGGCCGCCACCGAGGCCGGCGTCGCACTGCTGTCGGTGCGCCGGGAGACCCGCTGGGAGCACCTGGACCTGCTGGCCCGTACGGTCATCGCCGGGCCGGACGCCCCGGACGCCCCCGCCACGCCCGAGCACAACGCGGGCGACCTGTTCTCCCTCGCCCAGACCGTCGCGGTGCTCACCAACGGCATCGTCTCCATCGAGGACACCTCCAGCCGGGTGCTCGCCTACTCGCGCTCCTCCGACTCCGACGAGGTGGACGACCTGCGGCGGCTGTCCATCCTGGGCTGGCAGGGGCCGGAGCCGTACCTCTCCAAGCTCCGCGAGTGGGGCATCTTCCAGCACCTGCGCAGCAAGGACACCCCCATCGCGGTGGACCCGCACCCCGAGCTCAACCTGCGCCGGCGTCTGGCCATCGGCATCCGGGCGGGCGCCCAGCCGCTGGGCACCATCTGGGTGCAGGAGGGCGCCAAGCCGCTGGCCCCGCTGGCCGAGCAGGCGCTGGTCGGCGCGGCCCGGGTGGCGGCCGCCCAGCTGGTGCGCCGGCGCCGGGAGCTGTCGGCGGACGTCCGGCTGACCCAGACCCTGCTGACCGGGCTGCTGGAGGGCTCGACCGGCCCGCAGTCGCTCGCCACCCACCTGGGGCTGGACCTGCGGCGCCCGGCCACCGTGCTGGCGTACAGCGCGGGCGGGCGGGAGGGCTCCGACCCGGAGTTCAGCCGGGCCGAGGTGACCGGCCTGATCTCGGTGCACACCGCCGCCCGGCACCGCAGCGCGCTGCTCGCGCCGATCGACGACCGGGTGTACGTGCTGCTGCCCGAACTGCCCGCCGGCCTGCCGCTGTCCACGGTGCGCGACTGGGCCGGGGAGGTGGTCGAGGCGGCCCGCGACCACCTGGGCGTCCCGCTGCGGGCGGCGATCGGCTCCACCGTGGACGGCCTCGCCCGGGTGCCCGAGTCCCGGGCGCAGGCGGACCGGATCCTGGACGCGATGGGCCGCGGCGGGGTCGACCTGGAGGTCGCGGCGCTGCTCGACGTCCAGGCGGAGGTGCTGGTCAGCGAGGTGCTGGCGCTGCTCCAGGAGCGCGGCGGGCTGCGCGACCCGCGGCTGACCGCGCTCACCGACTACGACCGGCGGCACGGCACCCGGCTGGCCGAGTCGGTGCTGGCCTGGCTGGACGCGCTCGGCGAGGTCCGGGTGGCCGCCGACGCCCTGCACATCCACCCCAACACCCTGCGCTACCGGGTGCGCCGCGCCGAGCAGTTGACCGGGGTCGACCTCGCCCAGCCTCAGCAGCGGCTGCTGGCGATGCTCCAACTGCGGCTGCCCGCCGAGGACTGACGCGCGGACGCGGAAGGGGCCCGCCGAGGCGGGCCCCTTCACATGGCGCGTGCTCGGATCAGGCGCCGTAGCCCTGGCCGCGCTTGTGCTCCTTCAGCCGGTGCCACGGGCCGGTGATGGCCAGCTGGATGCCCGGGGTCTGGATGTTGGCGAACAGGGTCTTGCCGTCGTCGGAGAAGGTGACGCCGGTGAACTCGCTGAACTCGGGCTTCTCGGCGGAGCCGATGTTGAGGTCGTTGCGGGCGATCGGGTAGGTCAGGCCCTCGTCGGTGGCGCCGAACAGGTGCGAGACGCCCTCGCCGTCCTCGGCGATCACGATGCCGCCGTACGGGGAGACGGTGATGTTGTCCGGGCCGTCGAAGTTGTCGTGGTCGCCGAAGACGTCGGTGTTGACGCCCAGCAGGACCTTCAGGGTGATGGTGCGGCGGGTCGGGCTGTAGAACCAGACCTGGCCGTCGTGCGCGGCGCCGGGGCTCTCCTGGCGGGCGTAGGAGGAGACGAAGTAGAAGCCGCCGTCACCCCACCACATGCCCTCCAGCTTGCGGGCGCGGGTGACCTCGCCCTCCTTGAACTGCTTGCGGATGGAGACCGTCTTCGCGTCGCGGTCCTGGACCTTGACCCAGTCGCAGCCGTAGACCGTGCCGACCTTGGTGGCGCGGGAGAGGTCGTCGACGAACTTGCCCTGGGCGTCGAAGACCTTGAAGGCCTCCAGCAGGCCGGCGTCGTCGGCGAGCTTGCGCAGCTGGTAGCGGCCGTGCTTGAAGCCGGCCGGCGGGGTCCAGCGGAAGAGCAGGCCGTTCGGGTTGGAGGCGTCCTCGGTCAGGTAGGCGTGGCCGCGCTTGGGGTCGACGACGACCGCCTCGTGCGCGTAGCGGCCGAAGGCCTTCACCGGCTTCGGGTCGAGGTTGTACTCGTCGTCGAACGGGTCGACCTCGAAGACGTAGCCGTGGTCCTTGGTGAAGCCGTTCTTGCCGGCCTTGTCCTCGGTCTCCTCACCGGTCAGCCAGGTGCCCCACGGGGTCACGCCACCGGCGCAGTTGGTGGCGGTGCCGGCGATGCCGACCCACTGCTCGACCGTGCCGTTGGCCTTGGCGTGCACGACGGTGCAGCCGCCGGCCGCGCCCGGGTCGTAGACGTGGCCCTCGGTCAGCGGCACCGGGTTCGGCCAGTTGGCGCGGGCGCCGCCCAGCTCGTGGTTGACGACCAGCAGGTTGCCGCCGCGCTCGTCCTCGAAGGCGGCGGTGCCGTCGTGGTTGCTGGGGGTGTTCTCGCCGGTGCGCAGCTTGGTGACACCGGCGCGGTTCAGCACGGTGTACTTGAAGCCCTTGGGCAGGGCCAGCAGGCCCTGCGGGTCGGCGACCAGCGGGCCGTAGCCGACCGCGGCGCGCTCGGCGTCGGCGCTCTCGGCGGCCTGGACCTCGCCGCCGACCGGGGCGGCGATCGCACCGGGCGCGCTGGCCAGGGCCTCCGCGCTACCGGCGATCAGCACACCGGCCCCGACGAGGGTCGAACGGTTGACGAAGTCCCGGCGGGACAGCGACATGGCAGTCACTCCTGAGGGGTGGGCCGCCCGCCCGGGCCGTCCCGGACGTGGCGTGCTGGGTGTCGAGGGCTGTCGTCGACGCCCAGCAGACTCGACCCGGCCGGTGAACGGACGGTGAATCAGGCCGCTCTTCGGGGTGGTCATTTGTCGACCGTATCCGAACCTCCGATCGGTTCTTTCCCCTGGTCACCACCCGTTACACGGCGCTCACCGGCCGACCGCCCCCGCCGTACGGCCTCCGGCCCCGGGCGGCCACCCGCCGTTCACCGGGCCTTCGGCCGCGGGCCGCCCTCACACGGCCGCCCGCCGCCGCGCCACCGGTCAACAGGCCACCCGCCGCGCCACCGCTCACCGGGCCGCCCGCCACTGCTCCCACGCCGAGAGCCAGAGCCGCTCGCCCAGCCGCCGCGCCTCCGGCTCCTCCTCGTCCTCCCGGCCGTCCCGCGCGCTCCACAGCTGCTGCCAGGCCCGCTGCGCCGGCAGGCTGGGCACCTCGCTGGCGAAGACGGTCCAGCGGATCGCCTCCTCCACGGCGGCCGCGCCCTCCGCGGTGCCGACCAGCCAGTGCGTCTGCTGGGAGAGCCGGGTCAGCTGGTTGACCATGGCGGTCACCGCGGCGACCGCCTCGTCCCGGGTCTCCGAGGCCAGCCGCATCTGCTGGCGCACGGCGGCCTCCCAGCGCAGCGCGCCGGTCTCGCCGCGCAGCCCGCGCGGCAGCCGGGGCGTGCGGCGGGCCCGTACCTGCGCCTCGATCGCGGCGGTCTCGGCGATGCTGTGCTCGATCACCGCGCGGTGCGCCTCCAGGCCGGTCACCGGGGGCAGTTCGCGCTGCTCGACCGGGACGTAGCACTCGCGCCGGGCGGCCAGCCCGCGCAGCAGGGCGCTGCGGCCGCGGATGTGCGGCTCGAAGTCGGCGATCGCGGCCAGCTCGACCGCGCCCGGCGCGACCCCGCGCCCGCACACCGTGACGGCCACCCCGGCGACCCGCAGCCGGCCGGCCCAGACCGGTCCGGCGCCGGGGCGGGCGCCGTCCGGGCCGAGCAGCACCGACTCGCGCCGGTCCTCGTGCACCTCGACCGCCTGCGGCTCGCCGTTGACGTTGATCCACTCGCGCAGCGCCCGGACCCGGCCGGGGCCGTCGCCCTCGTCGATGCCCAGCTGCTCGTAGATCCGGTCGCGCTCGTCCTCGACCACGTCCTCCAGCTCGGGCAGCCGGTCGCAGTTCTCGGCGCCGGGACGGTAGGTGCGCACGGTGACGTAGGGGCCGTCGGGGGAGGTCCAGTCGCCGCAGCGGACCTCGACCCAGCGCAGTTCGCCGTCGCAGGTCTCGAAGGCGGCGAGCGCGTCCGGGCCCCGGTCGTGGCCGGGTGGGCCGGGACGTCCCGCCACGCCGTACACCGGGAAGTCGGCCGCGGCGAGCGTGCGGCGTGAGAACTCCTCCTGCTCCGCGTAGGGGTCCAGTTGGCGGAGCTCGTCCTGCCCCGGTGTCCGTCCGCCGCTCTCCCGCACCATCCTGTGCCGTACCCCCGTCTGTGGTCGCCCGCCCGCTGAGGCCCTAACTCGTACTACTACTACCTGCGGAAAACCATACGTTGGCGGAGCTGTCGGGTCATCAGGTCCCCTCGCCGCCCGCGGACCGGGCGGACCGCCGTGTCCGCCGGGGATTGTCGGTACCCGTGCCTACGCTGTCCGGCATGACAGCCACGCAGGACTTCCCGGCCCGGATCAGCATCGTCACCCTGGGGGTCTCCGACCTCGACCGCAGCTCCGCCTTCTACGAGGCCCTGGGCTGGCGCCGGTCCTCGGCCTCCAGCCCGGAGATCGTCTGGTTCCGCACCGCCGACTCGGTGCTCGGCCTCTTCCCGTCCGAGGAGCTCGCCGCCGACGCCGGTGTGCCGGCCGGCGGCGAGCCGTCCTTCCGGGGGGTGACCCTGGCGGTCAACCTGGAATCACCCGAACGAGTGGACGCGGCCCTGGGGATCGCGGTCGCCGCGGGCGCCACGGTGGTCAAGCCGCCGACCGCCACCGACTGGGGCGGCTACTCCGGCTACTTCGAGGACCCGGACGGCCACCTCTGGGAGCTCGCCCACAACCCCTTCTTCCCCTTCACCGAGGACGGCTCCCTGGACCTGCCCTGAGGCATGCCCCTGGCGGCGTGCCCCTGGCCGCGTGGGCCCCTCAGCCCTTCGAGCGCGCCTTGAACGCCGCCTTGCGGGCCTCCTTGGCCACCGTGCGGTCCAGGTGCAGCTCGCCGACGGCCTCCAGCACGTCCGCCGTGTACGGGTGGTCGACCCGCCACAGCTCACCGAAGTAGCTCGCCGGATTGTCCGTGACCGGCAGCCCGGCGATCAGCTCGCGCAGCAGCTCGGCGTCACCGCCCGAGTCGAGCAGCTGGGCGGCGAAGGTGTCCACCACCGTCCACAGCGCCATGCCCCGCTCCGGGGCGGGTACGTCCGAGGCCCCGAGGGCGCTCAGCCAGGCCCGCGCGCCCCCGCCCAGCTCCGGGTCGTCCAGCACCTCCCGGACGGCCGGCTCCGCGGGCCGCCCCAGCATGCCCAGCGCCGAGAAGGCCAGCATCCGGCGCAGCGGGGCGTACGCGTCGATGCCCCGGGCCGCCGCCAGCAGCTCGCGCGCCGCCGCCTCCGGCTCCCGCCCGGCGATCCACTCCCGCAGCTCCTCCTCCGGCAGCACGTTGGAGGCCTCGCAGACCGCCCGCAGCAGCTCGGCGGCGTCGCCCTGGGCCAGCTCGCCGATCAGCGGGGCGTCGTAGCCGTCCTCCAGCAGCCACTGCCGGATCGCGTACTGGCCGAGCGGGGTGAGCCGGACCAGCCCGAAGCGCGCGGCCTCCGCCTCGTCCAGCGGCTCCTCGGCCGCCGCCGCGTCCTCGGCGGCCTCCTCGCCCTCCTCCTCGTCGAACAGGTCCGGGTCGATCGGCCGGTACTCCAGCAGTCCGAGCTCGGCCAGGTCGGCCAGCATCGGGTCCAGCGCCACCATGACGTCGGTGATGTCGCCGAGCATCTCCTCGCTCGGCTCCTCGCCCTCCGGGACGACCAGCAGCGCGGCCAGCACGCCCAGCGGCACGGTCTCGGTGCCCGGCTCGGCGAAGGCGGTGGACTCGTACAGCACCTGCAGCGCCTCGTCGAGCAGCTCGGCGGCCTCCTCGCGGGACTCCTCGGCCGCCGTCAGCCGCTCCTCGTCGTCGTCCTCGTCCGCCACCGGGACGCCCGCGGACTCCACCGCCCGCTCCGCCTCGGCCGCCTCCTCCTCCGGCAGGGTGTCGGTCTCCACCGCCAGCTCCCGGACGATCCCGGCGGCCGTCAGCCACAGCTCCAGGACGGTGTCCGGGTCGCCCTGCTCGGCCGGCTCCAGGTCCGGCCCGGGGACGGCGACGTGCTCGCCGGCCGCGGTGGTGCCGATCTCGACCAGGTCCAGGTCGCAGGCCAGCGACCAGGCCCGCATCGCCTCGACCACCGCCTCCTCCGGTGCCTCCCCCTCCTCGGGCGCCAGGCCCAGCAGCCGGGCGGCGGGCGCCCGGTCCGGCCCGGTGAGGTCGCCGAACTCGTCCACCGGCCGGTGCGGGGCCGCCCAGCGGGCCAGCGCCAGCGCGTACCCGAAGATCGGCACCGCCTTGGCCAGCCCGACCAGCTCCTCCTCGGCGGGCAGCCGCACCGGGGGCACCAGCACCGCGGCGTCGTCCAGGTCCTCGTCGTCGAGGCCGTGCGCGGCGAAGGCCCCGTACAGGTCCTGCAACTCCAGGTCGGCCGGGAGCACCGCCTCGGCCGGCCCCTCGCCGGGGCCGCCCGCCGACGGAGTGCCAGCCTTCTTGCGACGTCGTCCGGCCATCGTTGCGCCTTCTCCCTAAGGGCGGGCCGCGGCGGGCTCGACGAGCCCCGCGGACTGAGCGAGCGGTCAGCCGACCGGTGACCGGAGGATCACCTCCGCGTACCGGTCCACTTCCTCAGCGTATAGGCCGTAAACCCCCGACGCCCGGCCCTGAGGGGCGCGCGCCGCGACCGTGCGCCCACCGTTTATCCTTCGATTCGGTACCGCGCACACCCCGTGCGGGCCACTTCGGGCAACGAAGCCCGTTCCTCACCCTTCAGCTCATCCGCTCCACCAGGGAGCCCGCACCGAGGCCACCACCACAGCGCCGCAGGACGGGCGCGCCGGCACGCCCTGCCGACCCGGTGGTGCCCGGCCACAGGAGACCCCTGATATGGCGGACCTCTCCCCCGCCGGCTCCGGCCTGCGCACCGCGCAGTTCGACGGACGCCGACTGTCGGAGGCCCTGCTTCCCCTGGAGCTCGCGCCGCGGGCCCAGCTCCAGCTCGCCGTGATCAGCCGCTGGAACGCGCTGCGCGGTGTACGCGTCGGCCTGGTCGCCGCGTCCCTCTTCCTCATGCTGATCGGCGCCAACCTGGCCACCCCGATCTACCCGCTGCTCGAACAGCGCCTGTCGCTCACCCCGCTCGACACCACGATCCTCTTCACGGTGTACGTCTTCGCGCTGGTGCCGGTGCTCGCCGCGGTCGGCCACTGGTCGGACCACCTCGGCCGGCGCGCCATGATCCTGCCCGCCGTGGCGCTGGCCGCCGGCGGCGACGTGCTCTTCGCCACGTCCGGCAGCTTCTGGCAGCTGGTCCTCGGCCGGGCCGTCCAGGGCGTCGCGGTGGGCCTGTCCACCGGCGCCGCCGGGGCCGCCCTCGGTGACCTGCTGCCGGACCGGCCGACCCTGGCCGCCAAGCTCACCCTGGCCTGTTCGGCCGGCGGCGTCGCGCTCGGCCCGGTGGCCGGCGCCCTGCTGGCCGGCGGCGACGACCCGCTGCTGTCGCCCTTCCTGCTGCACGCCGTCGCGCTGCTGGCGCTGTGCGTGCCGCTGGCCGTGGTCCACCCCCGGATGCCCGGCCGCAGCCGCCCGCCGGCCGCCCCGCCGCGCATCACCACCCCGGCGCACCTGCGCCCGCAGCGCCTGGCCCTGCCGGCCACCGGCCGCCGCGCGTTCCTGCTCGCCTCCGGGGCCGGCTTCGTCTCCTACGCGGTGTTCGGCGTCTACCTCAGCCTGGCCCCGGCCTTCGCCGGCCGGCTGCTGCACACCGACTCCCGGCTGACCGGCGCCGTGGTCGCCGCGCTGCTGCTCGGTTCCTCCGCGATCGCCCAGCTGGTGGTGCCGCCGACGGCCGACCGGCTGGTCATCGCCCTCGGCATGGCGGGCCTCGCGGCCGGCCTCGCGCTGGTGGTCGCCGCCGGGTACACCGGCACCCCGGCCCTGCTGTTCATCGGCAGTGTGCTGGGCGGCGCCTGCCAGGGGGTGGCCTTCCGCTCGCTGTTCACCGGCGCGGTGGCGGCGATGAACCCGGAGCGCCGCGGCTCCGAGCTCAGCGCGCTCTGGGTGATCGTCTACCTGGGCTCCTCGCTGCCGATCGTCCTGGTCGGCGCGCTGGTCCAGCGCCACGGGCTGCTGCCCGCGGTGAGCGGCTTCGCCACCGTGGCCGCGCTGGCCTGCCTCACCCTGGCGGCCGCCGTGCTGAAGCGGCCCGCGCGGGCCTGACCTCGCGCACCGGGGCCGGAAGCGGCGCGCCGCCCGTCCCGGCCACCAGCCGGCGCAGCCGGGCCGGCGGCCGCAGGCCGAGCTCGCCGCGCAGCCGCCGCTCGTAGCGTTCGAGGTCGCGCAGCGCCTCGCCGGGGTTGCCCTCGGCGAGGTGGGCACGGATCAGGCAGCCCTGGCTGCTCTCCCGCAGGGGGTCGGCGAGGACGGCGGCCCCGGCCGCGGCGACCGCCTCGGGGTAGCGGCCGGCCCCGGCGAAGTCCTCGGCGAGCGCCTCCAGGGCGTGCACCCGTAGCCGCCGCCAGCTCTCGGCCTCCAGCACCGTCCAGTCGTCGTACCAGCCGGGCAGCAGGTCGGCCGAGAGCGCCTCCACGGACGCCAGCCCGAAGCCGGCCCGCAGCGCGGCGGGGTCGCCGCGGCGGGAGGCCGGATCGAGGATCCGGTGGGCGAGCGAGCGGGCGCCGCGCAGGTCGACGTCGACGCCGTCGGCCAGCCGCAGCTCGGCCGGACCGACCTCCAGGGCCTCCCGTCCGGCCGCGGGGAGCCTGGCGAGGGCGGCGCGCAGGTCGGCGTACGCGCAGCGCTCGGCGACCTCGGGCCAGAGGGTCCCGGCGACCAGTCCGCGGGGCACCGCGCCCCGGCAGCGGATGGCGACGAAGGCCAGTAATCGCTCGGAGCCGCCGGAGACGGCCACCGGTGTGCCGTGCAGCGCGAGGCCGAAGCCGCCGAGCAGGTCGAGGCGGATCCCGTGGCCGGGCGCGGCCGGCCCGGTGCCGTCGCTCCACCGGTCGCCGCAGGCCATCGCGGGACGCTCCCTTCGTGCGCGGTCCACCCTCGGATGCCCCGTCTCCCATGCTGCGACGCCACCCCGGCGGGTGTCGAGCCGGGCGCGACGCGTCCCCTCCGAGAGGGCTCCGACGCGGAAACGGCCGCGCGCGGGTGGGGGTGGGGTC